>JADGPB010000109.1 GCA_017882655.1 Propionibacteriales bacterium | reverse complement strand
GGCGAGTCGTACGGTCGTCAGCGGCGTCCGCAGCTCATGTGACACGTCGGCCACGAACCGCTGCTGGAGCCGCGACAGCTCCTCGAGCTGTCTGATCCGATGCTGCAGCTCTGAGGCCATGTAGTTCATCGAGACGGCCAGGCGTGCCAGGTCGTCGGTACCTCGCACGGGCATGCGGTCCGCCAGCTGTCCGGACGCGAGCCGCTCCGCCGCTTGACGCGCCGACCGTACGGGCGTGATCACGGCGCGGGACACCCAGTACGCGATGATGATCATGCCGAGCGCGACCGCCAGGCCCGTCGAGATCAGCGCCTGCTGGACGACGCGCAGGGTCGACTGCTCCTGCGACATCGGGAAGACGAAGTAGACCGGGTAGCGCGTCACCCCCGAGGAACCCACGACTGCGCCCACGACGACGCCGGGCACGGTGTCGCTTCCGTCGAGGTAGCGGACCTGCGTCGGGGTCGAGTAGAGCTGGGGGTCACTCGCGTTGATCGCCTGTTGCACCGTGTCCCGCAAGGCGCTCGGCACGCTCGAGGGGTCGAGCTTCTCGGTGCGGATGTCCGAGGTGGGCAGCGAGACCAGCACGTTGTACTGACCGCCCACGGAGCCTCGCTCGACCGCCGCGAGCGCCACCCGGGTGATGGTCTCGGTAGAGCTCGCCTGGACGGTCGAGTCGTGCAGCGAGCTCTCGATGATGTCGAGGGCCGTCGATGCCTCGGCCCGGGAGGAGAACACCTTGCCCGCCTCGATGCCGGCGGCAGCCTGCTGCTGCAGGAGCCAGCCTCCGAGGATGAGGACGAGGACAGTGCCGATCAGCGTCGTTCCCACGACGCGTAACGGCAGCGAGCCCCACCAGGCCCGGCTCGGCGCACGGAGCAGCCGGCGGGCTTGGTCCAGGCCCCTACTTGACTCCTGCGACGCCACCGGCCTTGTACCCGATCCCTCGTACGGTCAGTACCAGCTCCGGTCGCTCAGGGTCCTGCTCGATCTTCGACCGCAGCCGTTGGATGTGGACGTTGACGAGCCTGGTGTCGGCAGCATGCCGATAGCCCCAGACCTGCTCGAGCAGCTTCTCACGCGTGAACACCTGGTGAGGCTTCCGTGCGAGAGCGAGGAGGAGGTCGAACTCCAGCGGGGTGAGGGCGATGGGGTCGCTCCCCCGCTTCACCTCGTGTGCGGAGACGTCGATCGTCACGTCGCCGACGCGGATCATGTCGGTCTCCGACTCGGTCGGCGGACGGCGCAGCCGGGTCCAGACGCGGGCGACCAGCTCCCGTGGTTTGAACGGCTTCGCGATGTAGTCGTCGGCCCCGGCTTCGAGACCGTCGACGACGTCTCCGGTGTCGGACTTGGCGGTGAGCATGACGATCGGAACCCCGGAGTCGGCCCTGATCCGCCGGCAGACGGCGACGCCGTCGAGGCCAGGCAGCATGAGGTCGAGCAACACCAGGTCGAACTGCGCTGACCGGAACACCTCCAGCGCCGCGTCGCCCGACGCGCACCACGTCGTCTCGAAGCCTTCCTGTCGCAGCACAAGCTGCAGCATCTCGGCCAGCGACGCATCGTCGTCGATGACCAGGATCCTGCGGCCGTTCGGAGTCTCGCCCACGACTCACCCCCTGCCAACGATCGTAGCCTGGTCCGTCCACAACGCAGGAGCCGCACCGTCGCGGGTCGCGATGGGCTAGGCGTACCCACCCGTGGACGGCGCCGCGTCGTCGACGCTCACGCCGGCGGAATCGCCCCGGTCGGTGATCGGTCCGGCGGTGCCCACGCTGCCCACACCGGACGGCGTCGCGTACTTCGGGTCGGTCCCCGTGGGGAGCTTCGACGTGTCCGTGCTCTTCGTCGCCTTCGGCCAGGAGTCGCCGGTCAGCACCGCCGCGTTCGTCACCGCCGTCGACGTCATCTGCGAGATGTGGTCGTCGAGCGGCGACTGCCACGTCCCGTTGCCCGTCATCAGGTTGTTCGTGAACCAGCCGACGGACTGCGACAGCGTGTTCGCGGCCCACGCGCACCGCTGGAAGTAGCGGTCGCCAGTGTCGGTGCCCGCGTACCCCTGGACCTTCTGAGCCGCGCCACCCGCCATGGTGACGAACGCGGTGAACACCGCCTGCTGCAGCTGGGCGGGCGTCTCGACACCTGCGCCGGCCACGGACACGTACTGCGCGAACTCGTTGAGCGCCGCGGACTGTACGGGAAGCTGCTTCATGTAGTCGTCGGCGCCCGCTCCGGTCCAGTGGTCCTGCTGCTGGCGCTTCTGGACGTCAGCGATGACCGGGGCGATCTTCTGGCCCACGACGACCCAGGTGTCCGTGTACACCTGATGAAGCCTCGGCCCCACGTTCTCGTGCTGTCGCAGCGAGCTCTGGTAGCCGTCCTGCAAGGCGTTGAACTTGGCCCACATGTCGTCGACGATCGCCTTGCCCTGCGCGAGGAAACGCTTCTTCGCGTCGTCCTGGCACGCGCCGTCGTACTTGTCGTTGGCCTCGTCGGCACCCTTCTTCCCTTGGGCGTTGTCAGCGTCCTCGCACGCCTTGCACGCAGTCTTCAGCGAGGTGAGGGCGCTGACGGCGTTCGGGTCCAGGCTCTGCATCGCGGCCGACGTCATGGGCGTCTGCGTGGTGGTCGTCATGTCGTCCTCCTCCTAGACCGGAATGCTCGAGTGCGGCGCAGCCTGCGTGGAGGCGGCCGTGTTGGTGTCCTCGGTGTCCGTGTAGCCACCGGACGCCGACTGCAACGTGTCGCTGATCGCGGAGAACTCCGAGCCTGCGTCCGTCGACCACTTCTTGAGGCGGTTCAGCAGGTCGTTGTACGGACTGAACGCGCCCGTCATCATGCCGAAGTCGACGGACGACGGTGACTGGTTGCCGATCGGGTTGGCGACGTTCGCTGTGAAGTCCTTGGCGGTGTCGTCCCAGTACTGGGCCTCTTTGTGAAGCATCTCCGGGCTGGCCTGCACCGTCTTGACGCCGAGGTTGGTCGTGCTCGCCGACGCGCCACCTCCTCCGCCGGCACCGCCCGCGCTGGGCATGCCGCCACCGGCTCCTGGCGCGCTCGGCACCTTGATGCCCGAGGCGCCCGGGGTGTTAACGGTCGGCACCTTGATGGGAGGGATACCGCCCGAGCTGGTGCCCGGCACCGTCGGGGTGGTGCCGGTCCCGGGGACGGTGAAGCCCCCTGGTGGGATCGCGCCGGTGCCCGTACCCGGCTGGTCGACCGTCGGGTCGGGCAGGCCCGCTGCCCCGGTTCCGTACGACGGCATCGTCCAGGAGGACCCTGCCCCGGATCCCAGCCCGCCGCTCCCGAGTCCTGAGCTCAGGCCACCGAGACCAGCCGATCCCGTGCCGCCCACCCCGGACAGGCCGCCGGCTCCGAGTCCCGCCGAGCCATAGCCGGCACCGCCGATACCGCTGACGCCGGCGCCGCCCGTACCAGTCAAGCCAGAAGCCTTGCCGGCACCAGCCGACGCGGCCGAGGTGCCCTTGGCCGCCCCGGCCGCTGTCGTACCGGCTGCGGCGGTCTCCGCCTTGCTGGACGCTCCGGTGTTTCCCATCGGCATCATCGCCGGGGAACCGCCACCACCCCGCTTCTGACTTCCGCCCTGCCCGTCGTGGGGGTTGACGAGCGCCTCGTAGATGTCGAGGTCCTCGAGCCTGTCGTCGGTGTCAGAGCTGTGCCCGACGACCCCCGATTCCTGGACCCGCTCCTCATGGCCGAAGTCGGTCATCGTGATCCTCCCTGCGGGTTCGGGCGTGCCGCGAGCAACGCCATGGACTGGTTCTGGAGCCGCGCGTACCGATCCGCGAGGCGCTGGCGGTCTCCCGGTTCGAACACAGGCGGTACGAACTGGGCGTACGCGGCGCGGTGCGCCTCGAGCACCGCGTCGCAGACCTCCGCCACCCGTGACTGGCGAAGCCACTCCTCGGAGAAGGCGATCTTCTCCGTACGGCCGTGGTTGGACAGCCGAACAGCCACCATGTGGTTGGCGCTGCACGCCTCGATGGGCGCACCGACCCAGCGGTTGGGTACGACCTCGTCGGGCGGCCGCTGGTCCAGCAGGGCGGCTTCCTTGTCGAGCTGAGCCGTCTCCGCGAGGATCGCGTCCAGCGAGTCCCAGCTCAACGCCTCGTTCGACTCGCCCGCCGGCACGTCGTCCACGGGCGGCACCGACGAACCCAGGGTCGCGTTGGCAAGGAGGAATGCCTCGTCGAACATGCTCGACAGGCTGGTACCCCTCGCTCTGTCACGCCACCGGTTGGAGATCCTGACCTTCGTGAGCCTCTTGTCGCCGTCGACCCAGATGCGTACCGAGAGCGAGCTGTCCGGGTAGCCCTGATCGGGAGCCCACTGCTCGCCGGCACCGCTCGGAACCAGCAGGTCGTCGGGGGGAAGGTCGGACTGATCGGCGCCCATGGCCGAGAGCTGATCGGTGAGCCCGTCACCCGACGCCTCATCCCGCCACATGCTCATGCCGCGCCACGCCTCATCACGTGCGCCAGTCTGGCACGCGTATGGGTCAGGTCAGTTGCGGTTCAGATCGCCGGGCCACGTCGCGTACATCGCGATCTCTCCCCCTTGTCGGCGCAGGACTCGCTGCCACAGGTCGCTGTACGAGGGGCCGAAGATGTCGTCGTACTGGGCGGGGGTCACGTGCCAGGCACCGCGCATCAGCTCCCCGTCGAGCTGCCCAGGTTCCCACCCCGCATAGCCGGCGAAGATCCGCAGGTCCTCGAAGGCCCCGTGGGTGATCTCGACAGGGGTGTCGAGGTGGAGCAGGCCGACGTGGTGGAACAGTCCGCGCCAGCCGGCCGGTTCGGTCTCGACGTCGAGCAGGCTGGCCAGGCAGATCGCGCCGTTGGGCGACACCGGCCCGCCCACGAACAGCTTCTGTGGCTCGCTGACCTCGTCGGCCCACTGCGGCAGGACGTCCTCAAGGGTGAGTTCGGAGACCTGGTTGAGGATGACGCCGAGGGAGCCTGACTCGTCGTGGTCCAGGAGCAGCACGACGGTCTGGTCGAAGACACCGTCCGTGAGGGCGACGCTCGCGATCAAGAGGTCGCCGGCTCGGGGTCGCACGTCCACGTAACGCATCCTCTCACGGCCGGGAGACTGTCCGAACCCCGCGACACCCCCGAGGTGCATACTGAAACAGGCGCCATCGGACGCCCGTTATCGGAGGTTCTTGTGCCGTTCCCCGCGCCCATGCTGGTACTTGGGCTGATTCTTCTTCTCATCGTGGTCATCATTGTTTTCCGGTCGTTCCGATTCATCGGAGCGGCTGAAGTCGGACTGGTCAACAAACGTGCCGGCGGGCGATTGACGGGCGACCAGGCGATCGCATTCCACGGCGAGGCCGGTTATCAGGCCGGACTGCTCATGCCCGGTCTGCGGTTCAAGCTATGGCCCGTCTACTCGGTGACCAAGCACCCCTGGGTACGGGTTTCACCGGGTGAGATCGGCGTGGTCATCTCCCAGCTCGGCGCAGCGTTGCCGATCGGCGCCAAGAGCGCCGAGTACAAGCCGGTCTTCGCCAACTTCACCGATCTCGACACGTTCCTGCGCGAGGGCGGCCAGAAGGGCGTCCAGCGTCCTGTGCTGCCGCCGGGCTCGTTGCTTCCGCTTCACCCGTTGGCCTTCCTCGTGCTCACCGCCAGCAGGGTGTACGGCGTTCCGACGTCCAGCGGTGGGCGGCAACAAGCCCCGACCAGCGACACCTTCGGTCTCAGCGATGACCAGCTCCGTGTCACCTTCGTCCAGCCGCAGGCCGGCCAGGACGTCGTGGCCGTGATCACCACCCTCGAGGGCTTCGCACCCGACGGCGGCGACATCGCCAGCCGGCTCGGCGGCTTCTCCGACATCACGGAACTCGAAGCAGCCGGGGCCTCGGACGCCGAGAAGATCGAGGCGATCCTGTCGAGCAAGAACGGGCTTCACAACAACTACCAGGACTACCAGGCGTTCCTGGACCACGGCGGCCGCATCGGCCTCCAGCACGACCCGCTGCTGTACGGCTCGTACCTGCTCAACCCGTTCCTCGTGAGCGTCGAGATGGTACCGATGCTGGTCGTACGCCAGGGCGAGGTGTCAGTCGTCAAGGCCTACGTCGGCCTGCCCACCGTGGACACCTCCGGTGAGGAGTTCAAGTTCGGTTCGATCGTGCGTCCCGGACACCGCGGCATCTGGAACGAGCCGTTGCGTACGGGCAAGTACGCGATCAACCCGAGGCTGTACGCGGCGGAGCTCGTGCCCACCTCGATCCTCACGCTGAACTGGGCCAACGAGACGTCCGCTGCGCACAATCTCGATGCGGCGCTGAGCCCGATCGACGGCAAGTCGCGCGAAGGCTTCGTCTTCGGGATCGACCTGCAGGTGCAGATCCACGTCCCCGACTCGCGCGCGCCCAAGGTGATCTCCATGGTCGGCACGATGCAGAACCTGGTCAACGAGGTCCTGCAGTCTGCGGTCGGAAACTACTTCCGCAACGCGCTCCAGGAGCTGCCCGCCGTGCAGTTCATCGAGACGAGAGATGTCGTCCAGACACGTGCGCAGGAGTACATCACCAGCTACCTCATCAAGTACGACGTCGAGACACGCGGCGTCTACGTACAGGACGTCATCTTCCCGCCCGAGCTGGTGGCTGTCCTGACCGAGCGCGAGATCGCTAACCAGGAGCGCGTGACGTTCGAGGAGCAGCAGCGCGCTCAGGCCGTACGAGTGGACCTCGAGCGGGTACGCGGCACGGCCGACATGCAGAAGGACCTTGCCAAGGCGAACGTCAACGTCGACATCCAGAAGGCCGGCGCAGCTGCCCGCAGTGCCGCCGCCGAGGGCGAGGCCACCTTCGTACGCCTTACCGGCCAAGCGGAAGCCGACAAGCGCCGGGCGATCGGCCTGGCACAGGCCAAGGCCACGGAGGCACTCGGGCTGGCGAAGGCGGCAGGCTACGAAGCCCAGGTGAAGGCCCTCGGCCAGTCCGCGACGGCTGCCGTCGCGGTCGCAGGGGCTGTCGGCGACGGTCAGATCAAGATCGTCCCCGACGTCCTCGTGGGCGGTGCGGACTCCGGCGGAGCCCTCACGGGACTGGCGGCGACCCTGACCGGAGCGCTGCGCAACTGGACGCCGCCCACCTCGACTCCCGCCCCCGAAGTGGTGACCGCGCCAGACGCCCCCGCGCCGGCCGCGGTCGAGGGGCCCGCTCCGACCGCACCGAAGGTTCCGGCCGCCAAGGCCTGAGCCGGCAGGGCACACGAAAGGGAGCCATCCCCTCGGGGGTGGCTCCCTACATGTCAACGTGACC
>JADGPB010000108.1 GCA_017882655.1 Propionibacteriales bacterium | reverse complement strand
CGCGTACACCGGCGGCCGGTCGACGTTGTTGAGCAGGCCCTCGGCGAGATCAGACGCCGGGACGAGGTCCTTGAGGCCCTGCTGGTACTGGATGCCGACTACGGCCGCACCGAAGTCGTTCGCGATGCGTACAGCCGCGATGTACATCTTGAACTGGCTCGCCAGCTGGGAATCGGTGAGGCATTGGGTCCAGTCGCCGTCGTTGTCGACGTGGAACGTCATGCCGCGCTCGTCGAGCCAGCGGCGTACGGCGTCGGCCTCCTCGTCGGTGACCTTGCTCATCTCGGCGACCAGCGCCGACTGGCTGAGGCGCTCCTTGTAGATGCCGTACGGGTTGATGAGCTCGTCGTCGAAGATCGCGTTGTACATGCCCATGCAGCCCTCGTCGAACACCGCGAGGATCGCCTTGTTCTGCTGCAGCTCGTCGGCGAGCGCGATGCCGAGTGCCTTCTCGTCCGAGTCCGGCAGCGTGGGCAGGTCGCGGACGTGCGACTGGTCATGGACGATCTCGCCGGTCTCGAGCCACGTCTTGAGCTGCTCGATGGCCCAGTCGTCGGTGAAGTCCTTGCTCCACAGGGAAGAGTGCTTGATGCCAGCCTTCGTCATGGAGCCGGTGAGGTTGAGCAGTCCCACGAGACCCGGGAAGTCGCCCGCGAAGTTCGCGACGACGAGGATCGGGCCGGTGTGGTCGCGCAGGCCAGAGAGCACGTGGTGGCTGTACTGCCAGACGGCCTCGACGACGACGAGCGGTGCATCCAACGGGATCGACGCGAAGATGTCCATGCCGCGCCGCTGGTTGTCGATGAAGCCGTGGCCGGTCTCGGGATCCACGCCATGCGCACGCACGACGTGCCAGCCGAGTGCGTTGACGGCCTGCGCGAACTCGGCCTCGACCTGCTGCTGCATCGCCCAGGTCTTGAGGTTGGTCGCCAGCCGCAGGTCACCGCTCGCCACGGTGTAGATCGTCTTCGGCTCCGCCACGGGCCTCGTCGCCAGGAGAGGAAATGCATACTTCATCGGGAACACTCCTTGTCATCGTTCTTCTTCAGTCTTGTGGTGCCGGCTGCTACCAGCTCGACGCCAGAGTCTCGGAGCCCTCGCTGGGGACGATCACCGTCCGGGGCGGTTCGGTCGACCCGTTGATCCGCTCCAGCAGCAGCTGCGCGGCAAGGGTGCCGAGTCGACGCGCCGGCTGGGGCAGGACCACCAGGTTGGGTGGCTCGAACAGGATCAGCGGAAGCTCTGCGAGTGACGCCACCCCAAACTCCGTGAGATCCCGGCCGACGCTCAACAGATGTCGGATCGTTCCGACGGCGATGCGGTTGTTCGCCGCCAAGATGGCGTCGGGCGGCTCCGGGAGATGCAGCAGGGACTGCGTAGCCACACGACCGCCCTCGATGCTGTACGCGACTCGCAGGCACAGCTCGTCGGGTGGCGGCGATCCGTGCTGGTCCTGCCATTCCAACGCCCAGCCCTCAGCGCGGCGGTCCGCCGTCATCACGTGCGCCGGTCCCGAGATGCACGCGATCCGGGTGAACCCGAGGGCCTTCAGCCTCTTCATGGCCTGCCGGGCCCCGTCGACGTTGTCCGCGATGACGACATCGATGTTGCTGAGTGGCGCGTCGCGGTCGACGGCGACGACAGGCACGCCGCGCGTCAACGGGAGCGTGTAGTCAGCCGAGTCGGTCGTGGGAGCCACGATGATGCCGGCGACCGAGTCGCTCACAGCGGCCGCCACGAGCTCTGCCTCGAGCTCAGCGCTCTCGTCGGTGTTGCCGAGCATGACCGAGTAGCCGGCCGCGCGGGCGATGTCGGTGACGCCTCGCGTCAAGGCCGTGAAGAAGGGGTTCTCGATGTCGGGGATCAGGACGGCGATGATCTGGGACGACCCCATCCGCAGCCGGCGCGCGTTGCCGTTCGGGACGAATCCGAGGAATGCGGCCGCGTCGCGTACGGCCGCAGCCTTCGCCGCCGAGACTCTCGTCCCGTTGAACACACGGGACACCGTGGCCGTGCTCACACCGGCGCGTTCAGCCACGTCGTAGATGGTCGTCACGCCGACGCCCCCTCGAACCAGGGCGCCGCCGCGAGGTACGCAGCCACGAAGCGCTCCTTGTGATCCTGGTACTCGTCGACGCGAGACGACGGCACCACCTCGCGCTCGACCGTGGACAGGCCGGGCGCCGCGGAGAACTCCAGCTTGCCCAGACCCACAAGGCCAGTGATTGCGACACCGAGGCTGGTGGCGCCCGCGGTGACGGAGCGGCGCCGTACGGGACGGGCCCAGATGTCGGCGAACAGCTGGAGCCAGCCGTCGCTGGCCGCTCCCCCTCCCACGACGTCAACGGGCTCGTCGGGCAGCACGAGTGGTTCCATGCACAGGGCGAGCCCGAAGGCCACGCCCTCGAGCGTCGCGCGGACCATCTCGGCTCGGCCGTGGTGGCGGCGCAGCCCGGCCATGACGCCGGTGGCGAGCGGGTTCCACCACGGGGTCCGTTCCCCGGTGAGGTATGGCAGGAAGAAGAGGCCCGTCGATGCGGCCTCGGCCGCGAGGCCCTCAGCCACCAGATCGGCCACGGACGCGCCGGGCGCGATAGCGTCGCGCAGCCACTCGAGTGTTCCGGCGCCTGCCTGGGTCGTCGCGGTCGGGACGAACGCACCGGGTACGACATGGCCCAGGGTGAACGAGCGACGGAGCGGATCGAGCACCGGCCGTACGGTCGTCCGCGAGTACCAGGCCGACGTGCCGAGGCAGACGTAGCCAGGCGTGTCAGGGAGGACGCAGCCTGCGCCCGCGGCCGCCATCGGCCCGTCCCCGCCACCGGCGACGACCACCGTGGCGGTCGTCAGGCCGAGCTCCTCGGCTGCGGCGCGGGTGAGCGGACCGAGCACCCGCGTGCTCTCGACGACCAGGGGGAAGAGACGGGAGTCGACGCCGCTGGCGGTGATCACCTCGTCGGACCAGCTGCCTGCGGCCAGGTCGTACGCAGCCGTGGACGAGGCGTCGGTGGTGTCCGTCGCGATGATGCCCGTGAGACGGGCGTTGACGTAGTCCTTGTGGCCGATCGCGCGGTAGGCGCGGGCCACGACGTCGGGTTCGTGGCGTTGCAGCCACATGAGCTTAGGGACGTTGTACGTGGCGGCAAGCCGGTTGCCGGTGATCCGATAGGCCTCGTCATCACCGAACGCGGCGCCGAGCTCTTCGGCTTCAGCGGCAGCGCGTTGGTCGGCCCAGATCATCGCGGGCCGCAGCGGACCTCCGGTGTGATCGACGAGGACGACAGCCATCATCGTGCCGCCGACGCAGATGCCGGTAACGGCAGACGGGGACGTCCCGGTATCAGCAAGGAGATGGCGGGTGGCCTCGCAGACCGCCCGCCACCAATCCTCAGGGTTCTGCTCGGCCTCGGCCCTCGTGCCGTACGCGGTGGCGTACGACACGGTGGCCGAGCCGAGCACTGTTCCGTCGAGCGCGTGCAGCGATGCCTTGTCACCTGAGGTTCCCAGGTCATGAGCGATCAGCACGTCAGCCTCCAGGTCGGTGGTGGGGTGAGCTCAGCGAGTCCACCCCACCGTGTGGTCGATCAGTCGTACAGGACGGCTGCGATCTTGGGATCGGCCATGTTTGTCTTGTCGAACCAGTAGTAACCGCTGCTGATCTTCTTATCCACCGACTTCTTGTTGATGGCGTCGACAGCAGCCTTCACTGTGGCGGCACCCATGCCGATCGGGTCCTGCGTGACAGCGCCGGACATGATGCCCGCGGTGATGGCATCCTTCTGAGCCTTGCCGGAGTCGAAGCCGATGACAGCCAGACCGGTCTTGTTGAGCTCCTGGACAGCCTTGACGACACCGACGGCCGAGCCTTCGTTGGCGCCGAAGAAGCCCTTGATGTCCGGGTTGGCCTGGATGATCGACTTGGCGATGTCAGCCGACTTGGCCTGGTCGCCGGCGCCGTACTGCACGGGCAGCACGGTCGCGTTCGGGCAGGTGTCCTTCATGCCCTTGAGGAACCCGTCACGACGGTCGATACCTGTACGTGAGGTCTGGTCGTGAACGATGACGCCGACCTTGCCCGCGTTGCCGATGAGCTGGCACATGTGCTTGGCGGCCTCGCCCGCCGCGGCGATGTTGTCCGTGGCGACGGTGGTCAAGGGAGCGTCGGAGTCGACACCGGAGTCGAACGCGACGAGCGGGATGTTCTGCGCCTTGATCTTGTCGAGCGCGCCGGAGGCGGCCTTCGTGTCAAGGGCGGCGAACGCGATGGCGTCGGGCTTCTTGGCGATGGCGTTCTCCAGCATGGTGAGCTGAGCCTCGACCTCGGACTCGCTCGCGGGGCCCTCGAACGTGACCTTGACGCCTTCCTTGGCGGCCTCGTCGTCGGCGCCCTTCTTCACGGCCTGCCAGAACTGGTGCTGGAAGCCCTTGGAGATGATCGCGATGTACTTCTGGCCACCGGCCGCCGACCCCGATGACCCGGGGGTGGCCGTGGAGCTCGAGCACGCTGCCGTCAGCGACAATGCTGTCGCGGCAACGAGAACGAGCGCCTTGGTCGTGAACTGACGCATGGTTTTCCTTCCTTGTGGTGAGTTGAGAGGAGGTAAGACGTGTGATCAGGTCCGGGTGCGGAACTGGTCGGCGAACACGGCGAGCAGGATCACCACACCGAGGATGACGTTCTGCCATTCCTGCGGCACCGAGATGATCTGCAGACCGTTGTTGATGACGGCGATGATGAGCGAACCGATGATCGTGCCGAGCATCGAGCCGCGGCCACCGGCCAGCGACGTGCCACCGATGACGACCGCGGCGATGGCGTACAGCTCGTACCCGGCCCCCGTCGCCGGCTGGGCGGAACCCAGCCGCGCCGAGATCATGACTCCTGCAAGGCCCGTGAACAGCCCAGCGACGGCGTAGATGATGACCATCCACTTGCGCACGTTGACGCCGGACAAGGCGGTCGCTTCCACGTTGCTGCCGATGGCCAGGTCGTAGCGGCCGAGCAGCGTCTTGTTGAGCAGGACGCCGGCGACGATTGCAGCCACGGCGTAGATGATGATCGCGTTGGGGAACTCGACGCCTGGGATCAAGGAGCCGGTGGAGAGGTGCGCGTAGCCGCTGCTCTGGTCGAAGTAGATCGGTCGCTTGTTCGACACGACCAGGGCCAGACCGGAGGCGACCATCATCATGGCGAGCGTGGCGATGAACGGCGGCAGCTTCAGGAAGGCGACGTTGAACCCGTTGACCAGGCCGATCAGGCCACCGAAAAGGAGAGCCATGATGACGCCGAGAAGCACCGGGATGTGCCAGTCCACGATGAACGTCGCCGACATCACCGCGCACAGCGCCATGCCGGTACCGACGGACAGGTCGATGCCGCCGGTGATGATGACGAGGGTGGCGCCCAACGACAGAAGGCCGATCACCACGGCGGAGAACAGGATCTGGATGACGTTCGTGTAGGTCGGGAAGACCGCTGGCGACGCGATGGCGAACACGATGAAGATCCCGATCAGCCCTGCGAAGGCCAGCAGCTGCTGAAGCGACCGACGGAGCATCGAAGAGGCGCCCGCCTCCACGGCTGCAACTGTCGAAGTGGCGACTGACGGGGTCGGTTGCGTCATCTGTGGTCCTCCTGGTCTGCTGCCGGGACGTCGGCGTCCTGGTGAGTGGCGAGTGCCATGATCAGTTCCTGGGTTGCTTCCTCAGCGGTGAAGGTGCCAGTGACCCGGCCTTCGCTCATGACGACGATGCGATGGCTGAGCCGAAGCACCTCGGGCAGCTCGGAGCTGATCATGATGATCGACTTGCCTTCTGCGGCGAGCCGGTTGAGCAGGTGGTAGATCTCCTCCTTGGCGCCGACGTCGATGCCTCGTGTCGGCTCGTCGAAGATGAGGACGTCGCAGTCCTTGACCAGCCACCGGCCGATGACGACCTTCTGCTGGTTGCCGCCGGACAGGTTCTTGGCGATCTGGGCGATGCTCGGGGTCTTGATCCGCAGGTTGCCACGCTGCTCACTGGCCGCCTTGGCGATCTCCTTCTCCTTGATGAAGCCGCCGCTTGAGAACTTGTCGGCCAGTGACGAGATCGCGATGTTGCTCGCGACGGACTGTCCGAGCATCAGCCCGTACCGTTTCCGGTCCTCCGACAGGTAGCCGATACCGACCTTGGCTGCATCGGCCGCGTTGTGCGGGTTGACGACCCGACCGCGCAGACGAATGGTCCCGGACGTACGGGGGTCCGCACCGACGATGGCCCGCGCGACTTCTGTGCGGCCGGCGCCCATGAGTCCCGCGAACCCGAGGATCTCGCCCTCGCGCAGCTCGAAGCTGACGTCGGAGAGGAGTTCCTTGGTGGAGAGGTTCTCCACGGTCATGAGAACAGGGCGGTCGGAGCGTACGTTCACGGGCCGCGCACCCGTGTCAATGGCTCGGCCGACCATCCGCGAGATCACCTGCTCGATGGTGGCCTCGGCCATGTTCAGCGTGTCGATGTACTCACCGTCTCGGATCACCGTGACCCGGTCCGCGATGCGCTTGAGCTCCGGCATGCGGTGCGAGATGTACACGACGCCCGTCTCCGGGGTGATGAAGCGGCGGATGAGGTCGTGCAGCGTCTCGACCTCGGCCTCGTTCAGCGCTGCCGTGGGCTCGTCCATGATGAGGACGCGGGCGTTGTACGACAGGGCCTTGGCGATCTCGACCATCTGCTGCTTGGCGACCGTGAGCGAGCCGACCTTCGCCCTCGGGTCGAGCCGGAGCCCGAGCCGGTCGACCAGCTCCTTCGCCTTGGCCTCGAGAGCCTTCGGCTTGGTGAAGAAGCCGCCGGTCAGCGGTTCGCGGCCGATGAAGATGTTCTGGGCGACGGTGAGGTCAGGCATCAGGTTGAACTCCTGGTGGATGATTGCCAGACCGAGCTCCTGAGCCTCCTTCGGGTTCTTGACCGACAGGGGCTTGCCCTCGAGCCAGAACTGGCCCTCCTCCATCGCGTAGATGCCCGTCAGCAGCTTCATCAAGGTCGACTTGCCGGCCCCGTTCTCGCCGACGAGTGCGAGCACTTCGCCCTTGCGCAGATCGAGCCGCATCCCCGATAGAGCCTTGACGCCTGGGAACGACTTCGTGACCCCTTCGGCCTGCAGCAGCAGGTTCGGGTCGTGCTGTCCCACTGTCGGGTCAATCGCTGACACTGGCACCGTTGCCTCCCCTCGGGCTGCGTTGCCCGGTGTAGGTAATCGATTTCACACGAAATCGATTTCAGATGATAAACGCATGGGGACTGGGCCTGTCAACCCGCACAGGCAGAGATATGAAATCGTTATCA
>JADGPB010000107.1 GCA_017882655.1 Propionibacteriales bacterium | reverse complement strand
CCCCGACGGCGCCCGACATAGAGGACTCCCGCACCGAACGCGCTGAGCGCGACGGCGATCCCGAGAACGTACGGGACGACTCCGGCGTAGCCGTTGACCGCGTGTGGGTCGAGGAATGGATACGGGTACCACCAAGCCGCGCCGGTGGTCGGGTTCGTCACGAGCGGTCCTCGTATCAACGTGTAGGCGACCCAGAGAAGAGGGAAGACGAGGATCCCGAGCACCGAACGCCACTGCAGTCGGGTCGGGGACGAGCCGAAGATCAGGTCGAGGAGGAGGAAGACAGGGCCGATGACGTGCAGCACCTCGTTCGACCACGGCACGGTCGTTCCCTGCGGTAGCTCGATGCCACGCAGCAATGTGTTGTAGACGACGCCCGTAACGAGCATGTACGTGGTGACGCAGGCGAGCGCGATCGCTGTGCCGCCCGGCAATGGCCCGGGGGCCCCCCTGTGGCGCAGCCCCCAGACGCCGACGATCGCCAGCACGAAGACCGAGCCAAGGTTCGACAGCACTGTGAAGAAGCTGAAGAAGTTCACGGCCGTCGTGGCGACGTCACCGTTCCGAGAGATCGCGCCGCCGATGCTGCGAGTCGCCTGCGCCACGATCGCGGCGGCGATGAGGAGACAGGCGAGCAGGCGGATGACGCTCCACGCCGTGGACCATCCAGGGGCCGTTTTCATGGGCAAAACGTAGTCACAGCAGGGGGAGATGCGCACTCATCTCACCGCCAGGCTTCGGAAACCCCACCCCCCCTTGCGAGGGCGGAATCTTCGGTATACCGTTTCAAACACAAGAACCGAAAGTGATTCGAAACCAAACGAAGGCGGTGTGGGACGTGACCGTGGGCCGTGCGAGCCGCGAGACGTACATCCTCGACCTGTTGGCGAAGGACGGGTCGCTGTCGGTGTCCGCGCTGTCCCGCGACTTGAGCGTCTCCGAGGTCACAGTCCGCACGAACCTTCGCGATCTCGAGAGCAAGGGCCTGCTGACCCGTACGCACGGCGGCGCCCAGCGCATGTCCGTGATCGACGTCCTGGATCGTCAGCGCTCCCGCATCGACGAGAAGGACCGCATCGCTGCGGCTGCTGCCGACATGGTCGTCGACGGCGACGCGATCATGATCGAGGCCGGTACGACCACGGCGCTGGTCGCCCGCTACCTCACCACCAAGAGGGGCGTGCAGATAGTCACCAATTCGACGCTCGTGTTCGCCTACGCTCGCCAGAACCCGCAGCTCACGGTGATCCTTACCGGCGGGGAGTTCCACCACGAGTCCGAGTCGCTGGTCGGGCCGGTGGCGCTGAGGACGATCCACGACTTCAACGTACGGCTCGCGTTCGTGGGTACGGATGGTTTCACGTCCGACCGCGGCATGACCACGCAGTTCCCGCAGGGAGCTGAAGTCCTAGCGGCCATGCGTGACCGCGCCGAGGAGACCTGGCTGCTCGCGGACTCGTCGAAGTACGGCCGGGCGGGCTTCGTCTCAGTTCTTCCCCTGTCCGGCCTCGCCGGCATCATCACCGACTCAGGCCTTGCTCCCGAGGCTGCCGAACAACTCACCGTCACCGTTCCGGACATCCGGATCGTCTGAGAGAGGTCCCATGGCCACCACAGTCGTCATGCCCCAGCTGGGCAACACCGTCGAGTCGTGCTTGGTCACGGCCTGGCACGTGAAGGTCGGTGACACCGTCGAGGCGAGCACCGTGCTGTGCGACATCGAGACGGACAAGTCGACCATGGACGTGCCGGCAGGAGTTGCCGGTACGGTCCTGGCACTTCTGGTCGAGGAGGGCGACGACGTACCCGTCAAGAGCCCGATCGTCATCATCGGCGAACCCGGCGAGGTCGTGGACACTCCGTCTGCTCCGGCCGCTGAGGCTGCGCCAGCCGTGGCTGAACCGGCTGCGCCTCCGGCACCGAGCGCACCGACGGCTCCGACCGCCGCAGCGACGCCTGTCGAGGTTCCGGCTGAGGACGCCCCCGCATCACCGCGGGCCAAGGCAGCGGCCAACGCCGCCGGCATCTCCGTACAGTCGGCTGGGGTCGGTACCGGACCTCACGGTCGGATCATCGAGCGCGACGTAGCGGCGGCCGTCGCCGCTGGCCCCGGCCTGACGGCCGGCGCCCGCGGCTCGGACGCGTACACGCCGGGCCAGACCGGCACCGGCGTCGGCGGTCGCGTGACGACCGCAGATCTCGCCGCACCCACGGCGCCAGCGCCCGTCGCTACAGCGACGCCCATCGAGGCAGCCGCATCCGGCACGGTCACCGAGACCCCGCTCAAGGGGATCCGCAAGCTGATCGCCGACCGGATGAGGGAGTCCTTGGCGGTGTCCGCGCAGCTCTCCTACGACATGTCCGCCTCGGCCGAGGCGATGCTCACGCTGCGTGCCCGTCTCAAGGCGACCGACCCGTCGCTCGGGCTCAACGTCGTGACGATCGGCGACCTCATCGGTCTCGTGACCGCCAAGGTCGTCCGGAACCACCCGAACCTCAACGCGCATCTGGTCGACGGGGTGCTCAGGAGCTTCAGCGACGTGCACTTGGGCATGGCGGTCGACACGCCGCGCGGGCTGATGGTGCCCACGATCCGGGGCGCCGCCGCCATGGGGCTCCGCGAGTTCGCGGCCACGACCAAGGACCTCGCGGCCCAGTGCCAGGAGGGCAAGATCAGTCCTGACCTGCTGACGGGTGCGACGTTCACGGTGTCGAACCTCGGTTCCTTCGGGATCACGAGCTTCACGCCGATCGTCAACCTGCCGCAGACGGGCATCCTCGGAATCAACGCGATCGTTCCCGCGGCGACCGTGAACCCCGACGGATCGCTCGGTGTCGAGCGCCGGATCTCGTTCTCGCTGACCGCCGACCATCAGGTCGTCGACGGTGCGGACGCGGCCCGCTTCCTCCGGGACCTCACCACGGCCATCGCGTCCGTCGACCTGTACCTGATTGGCTGACATGAGCGACTACGACGTCATCGTCATCGGCGGCGGCCCCGGCGGCTACATCGCCGCCGAGCGCCTCGGCCACGCGGGCAAGAAGGTGCTGCTCGCCGAGAAGGAGTTCGTCGGCGGCACCTGCCTCAACGTCGGCTGCATCCCGACGAAGAGCCTGCTGAACTCGGCGAAGCTCTACGAGCATGCGCAGCACTCGGAGCAGTACGGCGTCACGGCCGGCAACGTCTCGTACGACTGGGGACGAATCCAGTCCTGGAAGGGCGAGGTCGTCAACACCCTCGTCGGCGGCGTCACGCAGATGCTGAAGCGGCTCAAGGTCGAGATCGTGCGTGAGCTCGCAACGCTCGTCGCGCCTGGTGTCGTCGAGATCGGCGGCGTTCGCAAGACAGCCGACCACGTCATCATCGCCACCGGCTCCGTACCGGTGATGCCGCCCATCCCCGGCGCGAAGGACAACCCGAGCATCGTCGACTCGACCGGCCTCCTCTCCGTACCGGAGGTTCCGAAGCGGCTCGTCGTCATCGGCGGGGGAGTGATCGGCATCGAGTTCGCCAGCCTGTTCTCCGCCCTCGGCAGCGAGGTGACGGTCGTCGAGATGATGCCCGAGATCCTGCCGTTCATGGACGCCGACCTGGCCAAGACCGCGCGTGAGTCGATGCCGGGCATCGCGTTCCGGCTGAAGAGCAAGGTCGAGGCCATCGATGGCAGCACGGTCTCCTTCACGCCTGAAGGCGGTGCGCAGGAGCGCGTGGAAGGCGACATCATCCTCATGGCAGTCGGCCGGCGCTCGCTTGTCGACGGCTGGGGCGCCCGCGAGGCGGGCCTCGAGATCGACCGTCGCGGCATCGTCGTCGACGACCGGATGCGTACGAACCTGCCGAACGTCTGGGCGGTCGGCGACGCGACCGGTCGCAGCCTGCTCGCCCACGCGGCGTACCGGATGGGCGAGATCGCCGTGGCGAACATCCTCGACCCCACCGCCCACTTGCACGGCGAGGTCATGCGCTGGGACACGATCCCGTGGGCCGTCTACGCGATACCGGAGTCGGCGGGCGTCGGCCTCACCGAGGCCGAGGCGAAGCGCCGCGGGCTCGATGTCGCGACCGTGACCGTACCGCTCGTGCTAAGCGGCCGGTTCGTCGCCGAGAACGGTCTGTCCAAGGCAGGGGCGGTCAAGCTGATCGCCGAGAAGGGCACCGGCCTCGTGAAGGGCATCCACATGCTCGGCACGTACGCACCGGAGACGATCTGGGGCGCCGCCGTGGCGCTCGAGACCGAGCTCACCGTCAGCGACCTGCGCCAGGTCGTCTTCCCTCATCCCACAGTTTCCGAAGGTATCCGCGAAGCCGTCTGGGCCATTCGCGTCTAGTCAGAAGGACCACTACACATGCCCAAGTCCCTCACGGTCGACCCGGCCTCCGTCCGCGCTCGCGGTTCGGTGACGGTCCCCGAGATCCCCATCAACGCGTACACGATGGACTTCGCTGCCGAGAAGAAGCGCTTCGGCGCCGACGGCCTCGTCGCGATGCTCCACGACATGCTCGCCATCCGCGAGTTCGAGACAATGCTCAACTCCATCAAGATCACCGGCGGGTGGCAGGGCGTCGAGTACAACCACATGGGTCCGGCCCACCTCTCGATGGGCCAGGAAGCTGCCGCCGTCGGCCAGGCGGCCGTGCTCGGTGTCGACGACTTCATCTTCGGCTCGCACCGTAGCCACGGCGAGATCCTCGCCAAGTCGTTCTCTGCCGCGCGCAAGCTCGACCCGACGAAGCTGAGCGGCATCATGTCCGGCTTCCTCGACGGCGAGACGCTGCGTCACGCGGAGAAGATCCCGTACGGCACCGAGGCGGAGCTGGCAGAGAACTTCATCCTGTTCGGCACGCTCGCCGAGATCTTCGCCCGCAAGACCGGCTTCAACCGGGGCATGGGCGGCTCGATGCACGCGTTCTTCACCCCGTTCGGCTCGATGCCGAACAACGCGATCGTCGGCGGCTCCGCGCCGATCGCCCAGGGCGCCGCGCTGTACAAGCGGATCAACCACCAGCCGGGCATCGTCATCGCCAACATCGGCGACGCCTCCATGGGCTGTGGCCCGGTCTGGGAGTCGATGATGTTCGCGGCCATGGACCAGTTCCGCAACCTGTGGCGCCCCGAGGACGGCGGCAACCCGCCCATCCTGTTCAACTTCTTCAACAACTTCTACGGCATGGGCGGCCAGACCGACGGCGAGACGATGGGCTACGACGTGCTCGCGCGCGTCGGCGCCGGCGTCAACCCGGAGGCGATGCACTCCGAGCGCGTCGACGGGTACGACCCGCTGGCCGTGGCCGATGCCGTACGCCGCAAGAAGGAGCTGCTGCTGGCCGGCAAGGGACCCGTGCTGCTCGACACGATCACGTACCGCATCTCCGGCCACTCGCCGTCCGACGCCTCCTCGTACCGCACGAAGGAGGAGATGGAGCTGTGGGAGCAGGCCGACTCCATCGAGGCCTTCACCAACCTGCTGGTGAGCAAGAAGGTCGTCGGCAAGACCGAGGTCGAGGACCTGCACGCCGGCATCGTCGAGCGCCTCACGAAGGTGCTGACGCTCGCGACGAACGACGAGGAGTGCCCGCGCGTCGACGCAGCGTTCGTCGAGTCGGTGATGCTCTCCAACACCCACGTCGAGTCGTTCGGGTCCGGTGAGCCGGAGCTCCTGCAGCCGCTCGCGGAGAACGCCCGCGTCAAGGCGATCGCGAACAAGATCCGTACGGCGACCGACGGGAACGGCAAGCCGGTCTCGAAGGTGAAGATGTACCAGTTCCGCGACGGCCTGTTCGAGGCCATGGCGCACCGGTTCGCCATCGACCCGACGATGGCCGCGTGGGGCGAGGAGAACCGTGACTGGGGCGGCGCGTTCGCCGTCTACCGCGGCCTGACCGAGCTCCTCCCGTACCGCCGTCTGTTCAACTCGCCGATCTCCGAGGCCGCGATCATCGGCGCCGGTGTCGGGTACGCGCTCTGCGGCGGCCGTGCGGTCGTCGAACTCATGTACTGCGACTTCCTGGGTCGTGCGGGCGACGAGGTGTTCAACCAGGCCGCCAAGTGGCAGTCGATGTCCGCTGGTCTGCTGAAGATGCCGCTGGTCATGCGCGTGTCGGTGGGCAACAAGTACGGCGCTCAGCACAGCCAGGACTGGTCGGCGCTGGTCCACCACATCCCTGGCCTCAAGGTCTACTTCCCGACGACCCCGACCGACGCGAAGGGCATGCTCAACCTGGCCCTCGCCGGTACGGACCCGGTGGTCTTCCTCGAGTCCCAGCTCCTGTACGACATGGGCGAGCAGTTCGAGCCCGGTGGCGTACCCGAGGGCTACTACGAGACGCCGGAAGGCACCTCTGTCGTACGTCGCGAGGGCACGGACGTGACGATCGCCACGCTCGGCGCGACCCTGTACCGGGCGCTCCAGGCCGCGGACACCCTCCAGGAGAAGTACGGGATCTCGGCCGAGGTCGTCGACCTCCGGTTCGTGTGCCCGCTCGACTACTCCGTGCTGCTGGAGTCGGTCAAGAAGACTGGTCGTCTCGTCGTGTCGTCCGACGCCGTCGAGCGCGGTTCGGTGATGCAGACGATCGCGGCGAACGTGTCCCAGGTGGCCTTCGACTACCTCGACGCACCCGTCGTCATCGTCGGCTCGCGGAACCACGTCACGCCCGCCCCGGAGCTGGAGTCGCTGTACTTCCCGCAGCCGGAGTGGATCATCGACGCCATCCACGAGCGGATCCTGCCGCTGCCGGGCCACGTTCCGACGTCCAACCAGACCGAGGGCGAACTGCTCCGTCGCGCGCGACTAGGCGTTTAGCCGCTCGACCGCCAGCCCAGACCTGCCCGCCGCTTCGGCGGTGCAGGTCTGGGCTGGTGTGCGCTTCCCCACGGGATCGCACGAGCGGGGCAGGACGTGTCGATGACGCAGGGAATCGCTGGCATGAAGTCGGGTGTGGCCGGGGCGACTCAGGCCTTAGCCGGCATTGACCAGGGCCTGGCACAGCTGGTTCAACCGGAGTTGTAGTCGGAATAGCAGGGGTCCCGGAGCTCTGATTCGTTTCGACGGGGTTTGTGGTCGTTTTGGAGCCGTTCTCGAGCCTGACAACGACCACAAACCCCGTCGAACCGAATGCACGCGTCATGACCCTCTCCATGGCGACTACAAACCCGGTTGAACCGCGGCCGGAGCCATCGGCGTCGTTGCCAGCAGTCTCCTCCGGCCGCTTGCGCAGGTTGCTGGAGGTCTATCGAGGAGCGCTTCGCGGACCTCAGTCGGCAATGGATGCGGCGCGCCCGCGAGAGCATCGCCATGCACACGGACCCAGCCACCGCTAGCTCCTGGTAGCCGTTCAGGAGGGGCTGAGCCTGCACCGCTGGTTCCTGCCCGACGACAT
>JADGPB010000106.1 GCA_017882655.1 Propionibacteriales bacterium | reverse complement strand
GTTCAACTGCGCGACGACTGACGGCTACGACCAGATCGAGTCCGTCACGCAGGGCGCAACCGAGAACGACATCGTGGTCAACTACAAGTCGACGTACCCCGACTGGAAGGCAACCTTCGCCACCGGTCCCGCCCGCGCGGAGTCCGTCAAGACCGCCGACGTGTTCAACACCGGCTGGGCGACGCTCGCGGGTCATGACGCCTGGTTCTCCGGTCCGTACAAGCTCGGCAGCTACGACCTCACCAACCAGATCATCACGCTGGTCGCGAACGACAAGTGGTGGGGCGACAAGCCGAAGCTCGACCGGGTCATCTTCCGCGTCGTGCCCACCGAGGCCGTGCCTGCCGCGTACGTCAACAACGAGATCGACGGGTTCGACATCGGCATCAACGCCGACGCGCTCGCTCGCGCACAGGCGGTGACCACAGGCGACATCCGCAAGGCTGCCGGCCCGAACTGGCGCCACATCACGCTGAACCAGGATGCCGGTCTGCTGACGGACAAGACGATTCGTCAGGCAGTCCTCATGTCGCTGGATCGGTCGGCGATCGCGTCGTCCGACCTTGCCGGCCTGAACTACGACGCGCAGATCCTGAACAACCACGTCTTCCTGAACAACCAGGCCCAGTACAAGGACCTGGCCAAGGAGACCGGCCTTGGCTTCGACAAGGAGAAGGCCAAGCAGATGCTGGATACTGCGGGCTGGGTGGTCGGCAGCGACGGCTTCCGCGCGAAGGGCGGCAAGACGCTGGAGATCACGTTCACCACGATCACGGGCGTCAAGGTCTCCGAGAACGAGGGCCAGGCGTTCCAGTCGCAGCTGAAGGACGCGGGGATCAAGGTCACGATCACGCCCATCGCGTCGAAGGACTTCGGCACGACGCTGTCGCAGCGCACGTTCCAGGCGATCGCGTTCACCTGGGTGGGCACGCAGTTCCCCTACCCCGCGCTGAACCAGTTCTTCAACCCGAAGTCCAGCTCGGACTACTCCGGCTACAACAACACCGACGTCAACGCGCTGATCACGAAGGTCTCGACCGAGATGGATCAGACGAAGCGCGACGACTACGTGCTGCAGGCCGAGAAGCAGATCTGGACCGACGTGCAGATCATCCCGCTGTACCAGCGGCCGGATCAGTGGGCCGTGAAGAGCACGGTCGCCAACTACGGCGCGTTCGGGCTCGGATCTCCGCACTGGGAGAACATCGGCCTCGTGAAGTGAGATTCGCCTAGTCGTACAACGTCTGGAGGGGCTGGTGGGCAACCACCGGCCCCTTCGTCGTTGGTGCGGACCTGCGAATCGTCATGTCCGTTTTCCGCTAGTACGAACGGTCGCGAGGCGTCAGGATGGTCACGTGACCCTGACTCTCGACGACGACCAGCGCTACCGCGTGGTGGCCAGCCGTGACCCGCGATTCGACGGATGGTTCGTCGTGGCCGTGCGGACGACCGGCATCTACTGCCGTCCGTCGTGCCCGTCGATCACCCCGAAACGCGAGAACGTCGAGTTCTTCCGTGGTGCTCCTGCGGCGGTGCACCACGGCTACCGCGCCTGCCGCCGGTGCCGTCCCGATGTGACGCCCGGGTCGCCGGAGTGGGACATCCGCGGCGACATCGTCGGACGTGCGATGACGCTGATCGCGGACGGGATCGTGGATCGCAGCGGCGTTCCAGGTCTCGCCGAGCGCGTCGGCTTCAGCACGCGGCAGCTCCACCGCATCCTCACCGCCGAGCTTGGCGCCGGCCCGCTCGCGATCGCGCTCGACCAGCGCGTCCGGAACGCCCGCACGCTCATCGAGACGACCGACCTGGGATTCAGCGAGATCGCGTACGCGGCAGGCTTCGGCAGCATCCGCCAGTTCAACGACGCGGTCCGGGTCGCGTTCGCGCTCACGCCGACGGAGCTCCGCGGCCGGCGCCGCGCCCCCGCCGGTACGGGCTGGCTGACCGTGACGCTGCCCGCGCGGGAACCGTACTCTCACGGCCAGGTGATGCGGTTCCTCGCTGCGCGCGCGATCACCGGTGTCGAGGCGGTGAGCGAGGACCGGTACGTGCGGACGCTGCGGCTCCCCCACGGGCCGGGGCTGGTCGACGTCCGGCCGCTCACCGGTCGTGCGGGCATGGTCGCCTCGTTGCGGCTCGCCGACCTGCGAGACCTGGCGCCGTGCGTGAACCGGCTGCGGAGGCTGTACGACCTGGATGCGGATCCGGTCTCGGTCGACGCAGCGCTGGGCGACGATCCGGTGCTCGGGCCCCTGGTCCGGGAGCGGCCAGGGCTGCGGGTCCCCGGGACGGTCGACCCGTACGAGACGGCCGTGCGCGCGATCATCGGCCAACAGGTCTCGGTCGCTGCGGCCCGTACGGTCGCGGGCCGACTCGTGGCGGCGGTCGGTCCCGTGGTGGAGGCTCTCGAGGGCGTGGACCGGCTGTTCCCATCGGCAGAAGAAGTGCTCGCGGCGCCCGACGAGGCGTTCGGGATGCCGGTCTCGCGGCGCGAGACGCTGCGGCGGCTCAGCGAGGCGGTCGTCGCAGACGACGTGTCCCTCGAGCTGGGAGCCGACCGCGCGACGCTCCGGGACCAGCTGCGATCCGTACGTGGGATCGGCCCGTGGACGGCCGACTACGTCGCGATGCGGTGTGGCGATCCCGACGGCTGGCTGGCTACTGATCTCGGCGTCACGGCTTCTCTTGCACGGCACGGCCTCGACCCGTCCGCCGCCGAGTCGTGGCGGCCGTGGCGGGCGTACGCGATGCATCATCTATGGACGGAAGGTTCGAAATGACCAGCACATTGCGCGTGATGTACCTGGACTCCCCCGTGGGGCGGCTCAGGGCGACCGCGGACGACGAGGCGCTGCGTACGTTGACGTTCGAGGACGCCTCGACACGTGCGGCGGAGGCGGCGAGGAGCACAGCGGCCACGGACGGCGCGGTCGAGGGCTCGAACGCGATCCTCGACCAGCTCGCCGTACAGCTGGGCGAGTACTTCGTGGGCACCCGTCGCGACTTCGACCTTCCCCTGGAACCGTCCGGCACGGCGTTCCAGTTGTCCGTCTGGCAGGTGCTCCGCACGATCCCGTACGGAGCGACGATGTCGTACGGCGAGCAGGCCCGCCATCTCGGCGATATCCGCAAGTCACGTGCGGTCGGCGCGGCGAACGGGCGCAACCCGATCAGCATCGTCGTACCGTGCCACCGCGTCGTCTCCGGCACCGGCCACCTCACCGGCTTCGGCGGTGGCATCGAGAACAAGGCCTGGCTGCTCGCCCATGAGCGCGAGGTCGCAGGCGCCGAGGAGCCCCTCCCCTCCAATTGATGCTCGGCGAGAGCACCTGTACCCCTCGGCGAGAGCAGGTGTACGGCCATGGCTGGTCCGAAGCAGTACAAGTCCTCTCGGAGAGCAGTACAAGTCCTCTCGCCGACGCCTCGGCTAGAAGGTGGCGAGGCGGTTCGCCGAGTACGAGGCGGCCGCGACAGCGGCGATCAGAGCGGCCACCATCGCCACGACCGACCACAGGCCCCAGTCGGCGAGGTAGGCGACGACGCGTACCCGCTGCCACACCCCCAGGGCGATGAGGCCCATGAGTACGACGCCCAGCGCGATCGCCGTGACGGTCGTCGCTACCGTTCCGAACGCACGGAACACAGTCCCGAAGAGCGCGCCGAGGAACAGGGAGAGCAGCGAGAGGACGAAGATCATCCCGAACGTCTTGAGGTAGTTGCCGCTGCCCATGGCCGCGACATCGAATGCAGGCGCATGGATGAACCATCCGTGCGTCAGCTTCTCCAGTGCCAGCAGCACGACGGCGGCCGCCGCCGTCACAAGGGACGTGACGGCGAACCCCAGAGCCGTGCCCGTCCAGAAGTGACGCCGCGTGCTGCCGAACGCCAGGGCCATCGCGAAGTTGCGGTTGGCCGCGAGGGCGCCGACCGAGATCAGGAAGCCGGGCAGCGCGGTGAGCGACCCCACGTTGTTTCGGAATCCCTCCTCGGCCGCGGCGGGCAGCGGCAGCCCCACCACGATGCCCATCACGAGCGCGATGAACACGCTGATGACGACCATGAGGAAGAGCGTGATGACGGGTACGCCGACGACGTACGCCTTGTTCGACAGGTACAGGCGCAAAGAGCGCATGCTGGGCTTCATCGGTTCTCCGTAGTGAGTGCGCTGGTGAGGGTGTGGATGCCGAGTGCCGCGATGAGGTCCTGAAGGCTGACGGGCTCGATTGAGATGCGACTCGCGGCCGCCTTGTCCTCGTCGACGGCAGTGACCTGTCCGCGGATCGTGGCCGACAGGATGCGGCCCAACGACTTCTCGGCGATGACGTTGCGACCGGCCGCGAACGCTCGTACCTCGTCGGTCAGCCCCCTGGCGACGTACGCGCTACTGCGGGCTTCGTCGACGTCCGCCTGCAGGACGATCTCGCCCTCGTGGAGCACGATGACCTGCTCCATGAGGTCGGCGGCCTCGTCGATGAGGTGGGTCGACATGATGATCGTCCGTGGATGAGCGCCGTAGTCGGCGAGGAGCTCCTCGTAGAAGATCTCCCTCGCCGTGGGGTCGAGTCCCAGGTACGGCTCGTCGAGGAACGTGTACGGAGCTCGGCTCGCCAGGGAGATCACGATGGCGAATGCCGACTTCTGGCCGCGAGAGAGCTTGCCGGGTCTGCGCTCCAACGGCAGCTGGAACCGGGCGACGAGCCGTTGCGCGAGGGCTTCGTCCCAGCCGGGATAGAACGTCGGCAGCACGTGCAAGATCGAACCGACGCTGAAGGCCTCGTTGTACGGCTGGTCCTCGTGGATGAAGCACATCCGCTCGAGGACGCCCGCGTTCTCGGCCGGGTTCTCGCCGTCGACGAGGATCGTCCCGCCGGAGGGGAACGTGTGGTTGCAGATTGTCGACATCAGGGTCGTCTTGCCGGCACCGTTCGGGCCGACCAGCCCGTAGATGCGCCCGGGCTCAAGGGAGAGGTCAAGGCCGGAGAGGACCTCGAGGGACCCGTACGACTTGCGAAGCTGCTGGATCCTGATGCCAGAAGCTTCAACTGCTGTGGCGGTCATGCCTGGTCCTTCGTGATCATGTCGACGACGTCGACGGTGGTGAGCCCCAGTCGTCGCGCCTCGGCGAGGAGTGGGGTGATGTAGTCGGTGCGGAACTCGGCGCGACGTCCGCGGCGCAAGGCTTCGGGAGCGCCCTCCGCGACGAACATGCCGAGACCGCGCTTCTTGTAGACGATCCCCGCGTCGACCAGGCGGTTGAGCGCCTTGCCGGCGGTGGCCGGGTTGATGCGGTAGTGGGCCGCGAGCTCGGTGGTCGACGGGACCTGGGACTCCTCCGGATAGAGCCCCGCCAGTACATCGGCCGCGATGGCGTCGGCCAGCTCGAGGAAGATGGCACGGTCACTCGAGAATGGCACGCTTACCTCCTTGGTTAGTTGGTCGACTAACTAACCATAACACCTCGTGTCGACTTCCTGCAAAGGGGACACCTGGGCTCGCCCCTTCGGCAGCACAAGGGCATCGATGCGCCTAGGCTCGCCTGTCGTGGAGAAGATCATCCTTGACTGCGACCCTGGCCATGACGACGCGATCGCGATCCTGCTGGCAGCCGGAAACCCCGAGATCGACCTGCTGGCCATCACGACCGTGGCCGGCAACCAGACTCTGGAGAAGGTGACCCGGAACGCGATGGCGGTATGCGCGGCCGGCGGCATCACCGTCCCGATCGCCGCGGGAGCCGCAGGTCCATTGGTGAGGCCGCAGTACGTGGCCGAGGACATCCATGGCGACTCAGGGCTCGACGGACCTGTACTGCCTGCCGCCACTCTCGAGCTGGATCCGCGCCATGCCGTCGACGTCATCATCGACATCGTCATGTCGGAGGAGCCGGGCACCGTGCACCTCGTACCGACAGGCCCGCTGACCAACATCGCGCTCGCGATGCGCAAGGAACCGCGGATCGTCGAGCGTGTGAAGTCGGTCGTGCTGATGGGTGGCGCGTACACGAGGGGGAACGTCACCTCGGCCGCCGAGTTCAACATCTACGTGGATCCCGAGGCCGCCGAGGTCGTGTTCGCAGCCGACTGGGACGTGACGATGGTCGGCCTCGACCTCACCCATCAGGCGACCGCCACCCCTGACGTCATCGAACGCATCGCAGCCGTCGGCGGACCGCTGGCCACGTTCGTCACCGACATGCTCGGCTTCTTCCGGTCGACGTACCTCGAGCGGTTCGGCTTCCCCGATCCCCCGGTCCACGACCCGTGCTGCGTGGCCAAGCTCATCGATCCTGCGGTCTTCGCCACTCGTGACGCGTTCGTCGCCGTCGAGCTCACTGGTCGCTGGACGTCCGGCATGACGTACACCGTCTTCGACCCTGAGCTGTCAGTGCCGGAGGTACGGGAGGCGGCCGTGGCACGTCGCCGTACGCACGTCGCCACAACCCTCGACAAGGACCGCTTCTGGGACCTCGTCGTCGACGCGCTGGGACGTCTCACCCAGGCGTAGCGGGGGTGCGGCTCAGATCAGTCCCCGCCGCGCGAGCACGTTGGGGACGTCGACCATGGGGTCCATGTCGCGGCCGGCCCAGCGGCGCCACGCGGCGACCGGGCCACTCGGGACGCGCAACGGCGCCCACGGCTGAGGGCCACCGGACGCGAGCGCTTCAGCGAGCTGGAGGCCGGCTGCGGTGGCCGAAGTCGTCTCGTACAACCCGAAGCCCCGCGCAACCCACGCGCCTCGGAGCAGGGGAATGGCGCCGACGACCGGTACGTGGTCGGAGGTGACCTCGGCGTACCGCGCGCGAACCTTCGTGACCTGCCGCTTGAGCTGGCTTGTTACCCAGCCCACGAGATCGGCGGCCGCGGGGCGCTCGCGCACCTCGCTGACCGGGTGGCCGATGACGACGGTGAATCCCCGGGATCCGTAGACAAGGTTCGCGGGCGTGTCGACGAAGGTGTGGATCTCGCTGCAGTCCCCCTGGGCTTCAACGATCGGATGGACCACGGTTGCCAGGTCGAGGACAAGGTCACCCCAGGGAGCGACACCGATGGTGTCGACGACCTCCGCGGCGGTGACGGACCGCTGAACGCCCCCGACCCGGTACGGCACTTCCCACTCATGGCGACGAAGGAACCGGCCGATCTCGACGTCGCGCTCGATGGTGACCCCGAGGCTCGCGGCGAGCTCAGTCAGCGCGGTGCGGTGGGTCCACGAGTCGAGCGTCGCCTGGTCGGGGAGATACAGCGCAGGCCGAACCGTGACAGACAACGGAACGTCGTCGACGATGTCGACCTGCTCATCCGCGAGGCGAAGGAGTCGCTTCTCCTGGACGAGGTGGAACGCGAGATGACCGTCTACGCACAGCTCGTACGCGTCGTGGTCGGT
>JADGPB010000105.1 GCA_017882655.1 Propionibacteriales bacterium | reverse complement strand
CCCGCGCCGACACTGGCCGGTCGAGGCGTACCGGAGCGGCCCGCGCTGGAAGGGCTCGAAGGCGCCTGGCTCGAGAAATGGCGCGACCAGAAGACGTACGCGTTCGTGCGGCCCGAGTCTCGCGAGCAGGTCTTCTCCATCGACACGCCGCCGCCGACGGTGTCGGGGTCGCTGCATGTGGGGCACGTCTTCAGCTACACCCACACCGACATCATCGCCCGCTACCAGCGGATGCGCGGCAAGCACGTGTTCTACCCGATGGGCTGGGACGACAACGGCCTGCCCACCGAGCGCCGGGTGCAGGTCTACTACGGGGTGCGCTGCGACCCCTCCCTGCCGTACGAGCCGGACTTCACCCCGCCCGCCAAGCCCGACCCGAAGAAGCAGCTGCCGATCAGCCGGCAGAACTTCATCGAGCTCTGCGAACGGCTGACCCAGATCGACGAGCAGGCGTTCGAGGACCTGTGGCGCCGGCTCGGGCTGAGCGTGGACTGGTCGACGCTGTACGCGACGGTGTCCTCGAGCTCGATCGGCATCGCGCAGAAGGCGTTCCTGCGCAACCTCGCCCGCGGCGAGGCGTACCTCTCGTTCGCCCCCACGCTGTGGGACACGACGTTCCAGACGGCCGTGGCGCAGGCGGAGCTGCAGGCGCGCGACTACCCCGGTGCGTACCATCGGGTCGCGTTCCACCGACCCGACGGTTCTCCGGTCTACATCGAGACGACCCGCCCAGAGCTGCTCGTGAGCGTGTGCGCGCTGATCGCCCACCCGGACGACGAGCGCTACCAGGACCTGTTCGGCACCACCGTGACCTCGCCTCTGTTCGGTGTGGAGATCCCCGTCTACCCCCACCGCGCTGCGGAGCGCGACAAGGGCGCCGGAATCGCGATGTGCTGCACGTTCGGCGACCAGACCGACGTCACCTGGTGGCGCGAGCTGCGCCTGCCGACACGTACGGTCGTGATGCGCGACGGTCGGCTCCAGCGCGAGACCCCCGAGTGGCTGGTCAACCCGGAGCCGTACGAGCACCTCGCCGGCAAGACCACGTTCTCGGCGCGCGAGGCGACGGTGGCCCTGCTCCGCGAGTCAGGCGACCTCGACGGTGAGCCGAAGCCCACGACCCGCAACGTGAACTTCTACGAGAAGGGCGAGCGCCCGCTCGAGATCGTGGCGACCCGTCAGTGGTACATCACCAACGGCGGTCGCGACGACGCGCTGAAGGAGCGCCTCGTCGAACGCGGCAACGAGATGGCCTGGACGCCCGCCCACATGCAGTACCGCTACAACGACTGGGTGTCGGGACTCAACGGCGACTGGCTGATCAGCCGGCAGCGGTTCTTCGGCGTACCGTTCCCGGTCTGGTACGCGCTGGACTCCGAAGGCGAGGCCGACTGGGAGCACCCGATCGTGCCCGACGAGGCGAACCTGCCCATCGACCCGATGACGCTGTGCCCGCCCGGGTACACCGCGGACCAGCGCGGCGTGCCCGGCGGCTTCGCGCCCGACACAGACATCATGGATACCTGGGCCACCTCGTCGCTCAGCCCGCAGATCGCGTGCGGCTGGGAGCGCGACCCGGAGCTGTTCGCGCTGACGTTCCCCATGGACGTGGCGCCCCAGGCCCACGACATCATCCGTACGTGGCTGTTCAGCCGCGTCGTACGCAGCCACTTCGAGTTCGACTGCGTGCCGTGGTCGCGCGCCACGATCTCGGGCTTCGTCGTCGACCCCGACCGCAAGAAGATGGGCAAGTCGAGCGGCAACGCGATCGTGCCGACGGAGATCCTCGAGAAGTACGGATCCGACGCGGTCCGGTGGCGTGCCGCGATGGCCCGTCCCGGTACGGACTCGCCGTTCGACGAGACCCAGATGAAGGTGGGCCGGCGACTCGCGATGAAGGTGCTCAACGCGTCCAACTTCGTGCTGGGCATCTCGAGCGCGGAGGCCGACCCGGCTGCCGTGACCGAGCCCGCCGACCTGGCGATGCTCGAGTCGCTGCGCGGCGTGGTGAGCCTCGCGACGCAGGCGCTCGAGGAGTTCGAGTACACCGACGCCCTCGAGGCGACCGAGCGCTTCTTCTGGGGCTTCTGCGACGACTACCTCGAGCTGGTGAAGGAACGGGCGTACGCAACCGGCCCGGCGGCCGAGTCGGCCAAGGCCGCGCTCGTCCTCGCGCTCGGCGTGCAGCTGCGGCTGTTCGCGCCGTACCTGCCGTTCGTCACCGAGGAGGTCTGGTCGTGGAGCCACAGCGGCTCGGTGCACGTCGCGCCGTGGCCGACGGTCGCCGACCTGCCCACCACCGGCGAGGTCGAGCTGATGGACGACATCGCAGCCGCACTGGTCGAGATCCGTGGCGCGAAGTCCCAGGCCAAGGTGTCGATGAAGACCGAGGCGTCGAGCGCCGCGTTCAGCGGCCCGGCCGATCAGCTGGAGCGGCTCCGTACCCTCGAGACCGACCTGCGCGCGGTGGGCAAGCTGCGAGGAACTGTCACGTGGACCGTCACCGACACCCCGCTCACGGTCACCCTGGAGCTGGCAACCGACGCCTGAATAGATCCCGCTCGTGCGGGTGTCACCACACGAGCGGGATGAGGCGCTTTCGGCCCGAGCGGTAGTCCTCGTACGGCTGTCCCAGCGTCGCGACCAGGGTGCGTTCTTCGACAGCGATCCGGTACGACATGCCGGCGACGACTGCGACGGCCAGGGCGAGGACCGACAGCCAGTTGGCCAGGAGCAGACCCATACCGACCATCGCCAGCAGCACCCCGGAGTAGCCGGGATGCCGCAGGACCCGGTACGGCCCATCGCTCATCACGGGCTGGTCGGCACTGGCCTGGACGGTGAAGGTGAAGTACCGGCCCAACGTGCGCATCGCCCACCAGCGCAGCCCGATCCCGCCCCACAGCACCAGCAGCCCTGCCACCGACGCCGCCCACGCTGGGGAGATCGCCGCCCAAGGGACGCACAGGTCGAACAAGACCGCGGCACTGAGGCCCACGATGTAGGCCGTCAGAAGCAGCGCGAAGCTGCCCTTGTCGGTGACCGTTGCCTCGACTCGTGAACGACGCGACCGGCGCGTCTCGAGCACCAGCCACACCAGGCACGTGACCGACCCGAACATGCCCGGCAGCGTCTGCACCCCGTCACCCTACGGCCACCCCCGCTCGGGGGGCGATCGTGCCTGCATGGAGCTGGCCGCAAGGCCTCTCTGCACATGCGTTCAGGGGGTGAGCGGATGTGCATTTGGCCTGGTCGGCATGGGAATGTGACCGAAGGTCTCGGGGGACCTCGTGGCGGAGGCGTACCCCTCCTAGGGTGGAGTTGCGGCGCAAGGCGGCGCTGCCTGGCTGGGAGGCTCCGATGCGTTCGCTCGATGTCGACGTGGTGGTGGTCGGTGGCGGATCGACCGGAGTCGGGGTGGTCCGCGATGTCGCGATGCGGGGCTACAAGGCTGTGCTGGTCGACCGGGTCGACCTCGCGCAGGGCACGTCCGGACGCTTCCACGGGTTGTTGCACTCGGGTGGCCGCTACGTGGTCAGCGACCCGAACTCGGCGCGCGAATGCGCCGAGGAGAACGTCATCATCACCCGGATCCAGCCAACTGCGATCGAGACGACCGGCGGGTTGTTCGTCACCTGCCCAGACGACGACGTCGATTTCGGCGACAAGTTCCTCGAGGGCGCGGCCGCGAATGGCGTGGCCGCTACGGAGATCAGGATCGCCGAAGCGCTGGCCCGCGAGCCGCGCCTGAACCCCCGCATCAAGCGGGCCGTCGCCGTACAGGACGGCTCGGTCGACGGCTGGCAGCTCGTCTGGACCGCGGCGCAGTCCGCGAAGGAGTACGGCGCCGAGATCCTCACCTACCACAGGGTGACGAGCATCGAGCGGGATGGCGACACGGTCTCCGCCGTGATGTGCCATGACGCCAAGACCGGCGAGGACGTACGGATCGGCTGCCACTTCGTACTCAACTGCGCAGGTGCGTGGGCGGGCGAGATCGCCGGTATGGCTGGCTGCCACGACGTACAGGTCGTACCGGGCCGCGGCATCATGATCGCGATGAACCACCGCCTGGTGAACAGCGTGGTCAACCGGTTGATCTACCCCTCCGACGGCGACATCATCGTGCCGGTCCACACCGTCTGCATCATCGGCACCACTGACGTCAAGGCACCCGATCCGGACCATCTGCCGATCCCCCACGACGAGGTGCAGGAGATGTTCGACGCGGGCGAGGTTCTCGTACCGGGCTTCCGTCAGTCCCGCGCCCTCCACGTCTGGGCCGGCGCTCGGCCGTTGGTCAAGGACTCTCGCGTGGGAGCTGGCGACACGCGCCACATGAGCCGCGGCATGTCGGTGCTCGACCACTCCGAGCGCGACGGGCTCAAGGGCCTGCTCACGATCTCGGGCGGCAAACTCACCACGTACCGGCTGATGGCCGAGCACATCGTCAACGCGATGGAGACCCAGCTCGGCACCACGCATCCCTGTCGTACGGCCGAGGAGGCCTGCCCGACCGGGTCGGCGGACGCCACCTACGTCCCCGCCAACTACCACGTGACCCACCGGCTTCACGACCGTGAAGAGGACCGGACGGTTGACCAGATCCTCTGCGAGTGCGAGCTGCTGAGCCGCCGGATGTTCACCGACAAGCTCGCGGAGCTGCCGAACGGGTCTCTCGACGACCTGCGTCGCCAGCTGCGCTTGGGCATGGGCCCGTGCCAGGGCGGCTTCTGCACCGTACGGGCAGCAGGCGTCGCTCATGAGGTCGGTACGGTCGACATCGACCGTGCGACCGGCCTGCTCCGGCTGTTCCTCAAGCATCGCTGGCTCGGGCTTTGGCCGATCCTTTACGGCGACCAGGTCCGCCAGACGGCTCTCGACAACTGGATCTTCTCGGGCACGCTCGACGTCGAGCACCTGCCCGAGGGTGCGGAGGTGGTGTGATGGCTGACGTCGTCGTCATCGGAGCCGGCCTGGCCGGACTTGTCGCGGCCATCCGGCTCGCCCGTGCCGGTCGCAAGGTGACCCTGCTCACCAAGGGCCTCGGAGGCCTCCAGCTGTCGCAGGGCACGATCGATGTCCTGGGGTACGCGCCGGAGCGGGTCGACTCGCCGCTCGCCGCCGCTGCATCGTTGCCTGCCACCCATCCGTACAAGGTCCTGGGCTCCGACGCCATCACCGCCGGTGTCGCGTACGCGCAGGATCTCCTCGGCGATCGCCTCGTCGGCACCGCCGCCCATAACGTGCTGCTGCCCACGGCGGTCGGCGCGCTGCGCCCGACCTGCCTCGTATCGCCCTCGATGACCGCGGGCGTCGTGACCGGCGGGATCAAGTACGTGCTGGTCGGTTTCCGACAGCTCAAGGACTTCTACCCCAAGCTCTGCGCGGCCAACCTGGAGCGCCAGACGGCGCCGAACGGCGACCCGATCATCGCTCGCGCGGTGATGCTCGACCTGCCTGCGGTCGCGGACATGGCCGACTCCAGCGCGCTGGCGTACGCGAGGGCGCTCGACGACCCGTCGTACCGCGCCAAGCTCGCCTCGGCGCTCAAACCGCAGCTTCGTGAGGGCGAGGTCGTCGGCCTGCCGGCGATCCTCGGTCATCGCGATCCGAATGCCCACCGGCACCTCGAGCAGCTGCTCGAGCACGCCGTCTTCGAGGTACCGCTGCCGCCTCCAGGCGTGCCGGGGATCCGAATCAACGAGGCGCTCACCGCGCTGGCGAAGGATGCGGGCGTACGAATCGTCGCCGGTGCCAAGGTCGTCAGCTTCGAGTCCGCGGGCGGCAGGATCATCAGCGTCGGTCAGGCGACGGCGGGGCGGATCCGGCAGTACGCCGCGGACGCGTTCGTCTACGCACCGGGCGGCTTCGAGTCCGGCGCGCTCGCGATGGACTCGTACGGCACCGTCACGGAGTCCACGTTCGGCCTCCCGCTCCACGGCCTCGGGCCCGACCTGGTGACCGCGGAGGATCCTGGTAACCAGGCCCTGTTCCGCGTCGGCGTGGGCGTCGACTCTGGAATGCGTGTCGTCGATACAGCCGGCCACGCCCCGTACAGCAATCTCTACGCCGCCGGCGGCATACTCGCCGGCGCGCTCAGGTGGACCGAGAAGTCGGGTGAGGGCATCGCTCTCGCCTCGGCTGTCGCCGCCGCCGACTCGATCCTGAAGGGGGCCTGATGTTCGAACCGGACAGTCACGAGCATGACCTGCTCAACCGCGCGAGCCTCGACCACTGCGTGAAGTGCACCATCTGTGAGACGCAGTGCCCGGTCGCCGCGGTGACCCCGTTGTTCTCGGGCCCGAAGTACGTGGGCCCGCAGGCCGAGCGCTTCCGTCATGGCGAGTCGGTCGACAAGTCGCTCGACTACTGCAGCTCGTGCGGCATCTGCACGCACGTCTGCCCTCAGGGCGTCCACATCGCCGAGCTGAACTCGGTGGCACGGGCGGCGATGAAGGCCGACCACATGCCGTTGCGCGACCAGCTCATCTCGCGCACCACGTTCATGGGCATGGCGATGACGCCGCTGGCGCCCGTTGCCAACGCGGTGCTCAAGTTCAAGCCGGCCCGCATCGCAGTGGAGAAGGTCGTGGGCATCCACCGCGACGCCGCCATGCCGACCGCCCACCTCCAGACACTCGTGGGCTGGCTGCGCTCGCGTACGGCTCCGCAGACCCCGGCGCCGCGGGGCAAGCTCATCTTCTTCCACGGCTGCGCGCAGAACTACTTCGAGGTCTCCACAGGCATCAAGACGATCGAAGTCCTGGAGCACCTCGGCTACGAGGTGATCGTGCCGAAGCAGGGCTGCTGCGGGCTGCCGCTGCAGTCGAACGGCATCTTCGACACCGCGCGTTCGTGGGTCCGCAAGCTCGTCGCCCAGCTCCGTGAAGCGCCGCGCGACCTGCCCATCATCAGCTGCTCCACCTCGTGCGGCGGGATGCTCAAGCACGAGGCCAACGAGATCCTCGGTGTCAAGGATGCGGACCTCCTCGAGGTCGGCGGCCGGATGCGCGACATCTGCGAGTTCCTGCTGGAGATGTACGACGAGGGCGAGCTGGATACGAGCGGCTGGTTGGAGAACCAGCTGACCGTCCCGTACCACGCCCCGTGCCAGCTGCGCGGCCAGAACATCGGCACCCCGGCCGTACAGCTCATGGAGCTGGTGCCCGGCATCACGGTGGTCGAGTCGGGCGCGTACTGCTGCGGCATCGCCGGCACGTACGGGCTGAAGAAGGAGAAGTACGACATCGCCATGCTGGTCGGCAAGCCGGTCTTCGACAAGATCGTCGCGGTCAACGAAGGGGTCGCCGCGTGCGACTCCGAGACGTGCCGTTGGCAGATCGAGCAGGCAACTTCTGTACCGACGGTGCATCCCATCGCCTTCATCCACCAGGCTATGGGCTTGTCGAGGTTGCCGGTGTCTACTGGCAGCTGA
>JADGPB010000104.1 GCA_017882655.1 Propionibacteriales bacterium | reverse complement strand
GCCCACGCGATCGGCCAGCGGACCGGTGCCAGCGGGAACCTCGTGAACGAGCTGCTGCCGATCCTCGCTCCGATCGTGCTCGCCTACCTCGCCAAGAAGGTCACCGGGTCGCAGCAGTCGGGCGTCAGCGGCATGCTGGGGAGCATCCTCGGCGGCATCCTCTCCGGAGGTGGCCTCGGTTCGCTCCTGGGTGATGGGCAGCAGATCAGCCAGCAGCCGTCGTACGATCCGCAGCCCAGCACCGGTGACTTCTCGACCACGACTCCCCCCACGGACAGCGGCTCGGCAACGGATGCCGGGTCGTTGCAGATCGACGACACCCCGGCCGTCGACGAGAACGCGAGCGTCGACCAGCAGCCGCAGAGCGGTGGCAGCATCGTCGACGAGATCCTCGGCGGCCTGTTCGGCAAGCGCTGAGCGCATGCGCCTGGTCCTCGCTTCGGCATCACCCGCTCGTCTCGACACTCTGAGGCGCGCCGGCGTCCACCCCACAGTCGTCGTGTCCGACGTCGACGAGTCACTCGTGGACACCGGTGACATCCACGAGCTCGTTGGTGAGCTGGCGCGGCGTAAGGCCGAGGCGGTCGCCGCCGAGGTACTTCCGGCCGACGGCGTCGTCATCGTCGGCTGCGACACGATGCTCGAGATCGACGGGATCCCGTACGGGAAGCCGGGCACTGCCGAGGATGCCGTGGAGCTGTGGCGGCGGCTGTCCGAGGCAACCGGCCTGCTCGTCACCGGGCATCACGTGATCGTGTCGTCGGGTGGGCAGGTGCACAGCACGAACCGCACTGCGGAGACGCTGGTGCACTTCGCGGACCTGTCCGAGGAGGAGATCCAGGCGTACGCGGCGACGGGCGAGCCCGCGGCCGTTGCCGGCGGCTTCACGATCGACGGGTACGGAGGGCCGTTCATCACAGGTCTCGAAGGGGATCCGCACAACGTCGTCGGCATCAGCCTCCCGCTCCTCCGCATGATGCTCGCCGACCTCGGCGTCACCTGGCACGACCTCTGGAACGTACCGGCCTGATGCCCCGGTCCCTGAGGGTTTGTACGGCGCCTGCCGGACAAACGTCACGAAGGGCCGGCGCCCCGGCGTGAGACTCCGTACCTGCTGCGTGGCTGGGGCGAAGCGTGCGCGCAGTCGTCCCTAGACTTCCCAGCGAAGCCGACAGGAGAACCCATGCCGTACGACGTCGCCGCGTTGCGCGACCACTTCCCCGCTCTCGCTACGGGCGTCGCCCACTTCGACGGGCCGGGCGGGACGCAGACGCCGAAGGTGGTCGCGGAGGCAGTCGCGGCGACCCTCATGGGGCCTTTGTCGAACCGCGGTACGGTCAGCGCCTCCGAGCACAACGCTGACGGCGCCGTAGCCGACTTCCGGGCCGCGTTCGCCGACTTCTTGGGCTTCCCGGCGAACGGGATCGTGTACGGGCGGAGCGCCACGCAGCTCACGTACGACATGGCGCGCGCGATCGCGAAAACGTGGGCTCCCGGCGACGAGGTGGTCGTGTCGCGGCTGGACCACGACGGGAACGTACGGCCTTGGGTGCAGGCGGCCGAGGCCGTCGGCGCGACCATCCGCTGGATCGACTTCGACCCTGCGACCGGAGAGGTCGACCTCGACAGCGTCGCGACCGCCATCACGAGGGCCACGCGACTCGTCGCGATCACCGGCGCGTCGAACCTCATCGGCACCATCCCGCCGCACCGGCACATCGCCGAACTGGCGCACGCCGTCGGCGCCTTGGTCTACATCGACGCCGTCCACTACGCGGCCCACGAGTTCGTCGATCCGGCAGCTCTCGGCGCCGATGTGATCGTGTGCAGCCCGTACAAGTTCCTGGGCCCTCACTGCGGTGTGCTCGGCGCTGACCCCGAGCTGCTCGCGCAGTTCTGGCCGGACAAGCTGCTGCCGTCGACGACGGTGGTGCCGGAGCGGTACGAGCTCGGCACGCTCCCGTACGAGACCCTCGCAGGCGCGACCGCCGCCGTCGACTTCATCGCGGCCATCGCTCCCGGCAACCCCACCAGTCGCCGCGAGCAGCTGCGGAACTCGTTCGCGGCCATCGACGAGCACGAGCTGACCCTGCGCCAGCGATTGGAGACCGGGCTGACGGCCATGCCCGGCGTCGTCGTCCACTCCCGCGCCGCCCACCGGACGCCGACGCTGCTGGTGAGCCTCCCTGGCCGCAAGACCCGCGACGCGTACGAGTTCCTCGCGACCCGCAACGTGCTCGCGCCGTCCGGGCAGTTCTATGCGTACGAGCCGTACCGTCGGCTCGGCATCGACGACGACGGCGGCCTGCGTCTCGGTCTCGCCCCGTACTCCACCACCGACGAGGTCGATCGCGCCCTGGCGGCGCTGGCCGACTTCCTGGCTGGCTGAGGGTCGCCGTGGTGTCGAACACAGAGCGGTTACGGCAGGCATGGGAAGAGGTGCTGGACGGGATGACCGGACATGTGTCGGTCGACCTGCGCTCGCTGGAAGGACGCGTCGCGGCACGGGACGCCGACGCCTCCCACTACGCCGCGAGCACGATGAAGCTGCCGGCACTCATGGCGCTGCTGCACGACCGGGCCGCCGGCGTTCAGGCAGCCCAAGGCGACGTCGTCGTCCACGACCGCTTTTCGAGCGCGGCCGGCGGGACGTTCGCGCTGCGCCAGTCCGACGACCAGGACGACGCGACGTGGAGGCGCCTCGGGACGGAGGTCGACCTGCTCGACCTCGCCGACCGGATGATCACCGTGTCGAGCAACATCGCGACCGACCTGATCGTCGAGAGGATCGGGTTCGACTCCGTACGGCGCTACCTGGCCGATCTCGGGCTCGCGAGCCGGTTCGGGCTCGATCGCCTCATCGGCGACTCGGCTGCTGAGGACGCCGGGATCACGAACACGGTCACAGCGTCAGCCCTAGCCAGCCTGATGGTGACGATCGCGACCGGCGCGGACTTCGACGGCACGGCCGCGCTCGGGATGCTCGCCCGCCAGACGCACCGGGACATGATCCCGGCGGGTCTCCCGGACGGCACCTGGAGCGCGAGCAAAGGTGGCTGGGTGGCCGGGGTGAAGCACGACGTGGCACTCGTACGACCCGACGCCGCGCCCCCGTACGTACTCGCCATCTGCACGACCGCAGACCTGCCGGACGCCGCCGGAATGAAACTCGTCGCTCGCCTGAGCGCCGTCACCTGGGAGCAGTGGAGCACATGGCACGCATCGTAGAAGTCGCCACCGCGCGGCTCGTCCGGCAGCTGCACACGCCTTTCGTCACGGCGCTGCGCCGTACCAGCGAGGTCGTGAGCGTGGCCGTGAGGCTGACCGATGCCGAGGGGCGTACGGGGTTCGGCGAGGGGCCGCAGGTGTGGCGCGTCACCGGTGAGTCGCTGGCGAGCATCGAGGCGTGCGTGCTCGGGCCGCTCGCGGATCAGCTGCTGGGATGGGACCCGGAGACAGAGCCTGCCTCGTACGCGTCGAACGCCCTCGCCCAGGCCGTCGTCGGCAACGGTGGTGCGCGTTCCGCGTGCGAGACGGCAGTCCTCGACCTGCTCGCGCAAGGAGCCGGGCTCCCTCTCGTACAGCTCCTCGGTGCCACCACGATGTCCGTCGCGACCGACGTCACGATCGCGGCTCAGGGCGACTTCCTGGATGGCGTGGACGCGTCCCAGTTCAGCCAGGTGAAGATCAAGGTCGGCCTCGACCCGGCCGACGTGGACCGGGTGATCCGGATCTCGCGGACGTCGCCCGGCGTTCCCGTACGGATCGACGCCAACCAGGCGTGGGACCTCGAGACCGCCTCAGCCAACATCGAGGCGCTCCTCTCCGCCGGGGTGTCGCTGGAGTTCGTCGAGCAGCCGTTGCCCGCCTGGGACCTCGCCGGACACGCGGAGCTGCGCCGCCGTTGGGGCGTCCCGATCGTGCTCGACGAGTCGGTCTTCACGATCCACGACCTGCGCCGCGCGATCGACACGGGCAGCGGTGACATCGTCAACATCAAGCTCGCGAAGTGCGGCGGGATCCACGCCGGTATCGCCATCGCGCGCGAGGCGACCGCGGCGCGGCTAGGCCTGATGGTCGGCTCGATGATGGAGTCGGAGCTCGGCGTCTCGGCCGCAGCGGCGCTCGCCGCGGCCATCAGCCCCGACGCCGTACACGACCTCGACGCGGCCTGGTGGTCCATCGAACCCTCCGATTCCGACAGCCCGTACCGGGAGGGCCGGTTCGTGATGGATCCCACTCCCGGCTCGTCCCATGCCGCGCATCGCGTCGTACCGGAGACCCTGACCTGGACCAGTCGCGCGCAGGAGCAGTGAGCCTCAGCCGACAGGGCTAGCGTGAGATTCGGCTCGTCGAGAGAAGGGGTCTGACAATGACTGATTTCGTTCTGGTCCATGGCGCGTGGCACGGGGGTTGGTGCTGGCGCTACGTGGCGGACCGGCTCACGGCCGCCGGTCACCGGGTGTTCACACCAACGCTCACCGGGCTCGGCGAACGGTCCCACCTGCTCACCGCCGACGTGGGTCTCGACACGCACATCACCGACATCGTCAACGTCATCCACTGGGAGGAGCTCGAGAACGCCGTCCTCGTCGGGCACTCGTACGCCGGGTACGTCGTCAGTGGCGCGGCTGAGCAGATCGCCGGCGCGCTGAAGGCCGTCGCACTCGTCGACGCCTTCCTGCCGAGCATCGGCAGCGGCTGCGCGATGATCGACGAGACCACCCAGGGGCTACGGGACGCGATCGCCGCGGCACCGAAGACGGGCGCGATCACGCTCCCCGGCTTCCCCGCCTCGGCGCTCGGATGCTCGGGATCCGACGCCGACTGGGTGGACGAGCTGTGCACGCCGCACCCGATCAAGACCTACACCGACCGGATCACCGTGACGGGCGGGCTCGAGTCGGTACCCAGGAAGCTCTTCGTCCGTACGGCGTTCGCCGCCGGGAACCTCGACGACGCTGTGACGCAGGTGAGCGGTCGGCTCGGCTGGGAGGTGGCCACCTTGACCTGCGGCCACGACGCGATGGTCGCAGACCCCGATGGCCTCACGGCGCTGCTGGAGACGCTCGCCTGAGCGACCCCGGTCAGGCCTTCACGCGGATCGTCAGCGCCCACAGCGAGGAGTCGGAGGTGAAGGCGCCGTCGTAGTGGGCGTCGCTGAAGATCAGCGACCCTCCGGCGGATGCCGTGATCGTCCAGCCGTACGACGGGAGCGTGGCGACGAGGGTCGTCCGTACCGACTCGGCCGCGGTCGGGCTGCCGATCGCCGTGATGACGTTCGCCTGGTCGACCCCGCGATCGATGCTCGTGCCGATCGGCAGAAAGATGCGATCGGCCGGTCCGTTCTTCCAGCCCAGCGTCGCCATCGTGACCGTACCGGATGGCACCGCCTTGACTGCTGACAGGCTGCTGGAGGCCGACCCCATGCTCGACGGCGCCATCGAGCAACCGGCAAGCGCCATGACGAGGCAGGTCAGGCCGATGACGGCCCGTCGCGGGAGATGCACCCGCCCACCGTAGATCACAGTCCGACTCGCGCGCCGCGGTCGAGCTGAGGTGTCTCGCGATAGCCTCGTGCCGATGGATGAGGTAGAGGCGGTCAGCCACAGCGAGCTCGACGGTTCGTCGGAGATCGCGGCACGCCGCTCGCGCGTCCCCGCAGTCATCCGCGCGCTCCGCCCGAAGCAGTGGGTGAAGAACGTGCTGGTCTTCGCCGCGCCGCTCGCCTCGGGCCGGCTGCTGGAGTGGCCTGTACTTCGAGGCACGCTGCTGTCGCTGGTCGCCTTCATCCTCGTCAGCGCGTTCGTGTACCTCGTCAACGACACCCGCGACCTCGCCGAGGACCGGCAGCACCCGACGAAGCGGTTCCGGCCGATCGCCGCGGGCGAGCTCTCCGTTCCGGTCGCCCTGGCGCTTGCCGTGGTGTGCCTTGCCGGTGGCCTGGTCATCGGCTTCTGGACGTCGAGGATGCTCGGCCTGGTCGTCCTCGTGTACGCCGGGCTGCAGTTCACGTACTCGCTCTGGTTCAAGCACCGCCCGATCGTCGACCTTGCCCTTGTCGCGCTGGGGTTCCTTCTGAGAGCACTCGCCGGCGGCGTCGCGAGCGGCATCCCGTTCAGCCAGTGGTTCCTCCTCGTCGCCTCATTCGGGTCGCTGTTCATGGTCGCCGGGAAGCGATACTCCGAGCTCGTACAGCTCGGGTCGGAAGCGGGTACGAGGCCGTCGCTGGCGTCGTACTCGCCGAACTACCTGCGCTTCGTGTGGGCTGCGTCCGCGACGCTCGTGATCACGTTCTACGGCCTGTGGGCGTTCGACCAGCGCGGCCAAGGGCTCTGGACAGCACCCTGGCCGGCGATCTCCATCGCTCCGTTCACGCTGGCGATCCTCAGCTACGCGCGCGACATCGACCGCGGCGAAGCCGGCGAGCCCGAGAACGTCGTCCTCCACGACCCGATGCTGATGGTGCTGGGTCTGCTGTGGGTGGTCTCCGTCGTGCTGGCCGTCGTCGTACACCCCTCCTGACGGTCCGTACCCGCGGCTAAGGTGGGCTCGCATGCAGCCCGACCGGTCCCGTCGCGACCTCGCGCTGCTCCCCAAGGCCCACCTCCACCTCCACTTCACCGGTTCGCTGGACGTCCCCACGTTGCGCGAGCTTGCCGAGCTGGCCGACGTCCCGCTCCCCGATCACCTGGTCGATGCCGAAGCCCTGTCCGTACCGGCGACAACGCGGGGCTGGCACCGGTTCCAGCGCTCGTACGACACCGCGCGGCTCGTCGTCACGAGCGAGGACGCCATGCGCCGGGTTGTCCACGCTGCGGTGGTCAACGACGTCCGCGAAGGGTCACGCCGACTCGAGCTCCAGATCGACCCGAGCTCGTACGCGCCGCACGTCGGCGGGCTCGTCGAGGCGCTTGAGATCGTCATGGACGAGGCGCAGCGGGCTGGCGACACGTACGGGCTCAGCGTGGGCGTCATCGTCGCCGCGTCGCGGATGCGCCACCCGATGGAGGCTGAGACGCTCGCCCGTCTCGCCGCTCGTCACGCCGGCGATGGCCACGGAGAGGTCGTGGCGTTCGGGCTGTCCAACGACGAGCAGGCGGGCGTCACCGAGGACTGGTCGCACGCGTTCTCGATCGCGCGCCGTGCCGGGCTGCCGGGCGTGCCGCACGGTGGCGAGCTGTCCGGCCCCGAGCACGTACGCCGGATCGTGGACTCCCTCGGCCCGACCAGGCTCGGCCACGGCGTCCGTACCGTCGAAGATCCGGCCCTCCTCGCGGAGCTCATCTCGCGCGGGATCGCGTTCGAGGTCTGCCCGACGTCGAACGTGCACCTCGGCGTGTACGAGACGGTCGCGGACGTCCCGCTGCGCACGCTGGTCGACGCGGGAGCCACCGTCGCGCTCGGCGCCGACGACCCGCTGCTGTTCTTCTCGAGGCTCACCGCCCAGTACGAG
>JADGPB010000103.1 GCA_017882655.1 Propionibacteriales bacterium | reverse complement strand
GAATGGCCCTGTGACCATGACTGACGACACCCGCGACATCATCTGCCGGATCGCCTCCGGGGACTTCGACGCCGAGGTCGTCGCTCGTACCGACCACGCGATCGCGTTCCTCGACCACCGGCCCGTCTTCCACGGCCACACGCTCGTCGCACCGCTGCACCACGTCGAGACGCTGCCCGAGCTGTCCCCCGACGCGCTCTCCCCCGTCATGGAGCTCGTACAGCGCGTCGCCGCGGCGATGGTCACCGGCCTGGGTGCGCAGGGCAGCTTCGTCGGCATCAACAACACCGTGAGCCAGTCGATCCCGCACCTGCACGTCCACGTCATCCCGCGCACCAAGGGCGACGGCCTGAAGGGCTTCTTCTGGCCGCGCAGGGCGTACGCAGCGGGCCAGGCGGCCTCGTACGCGACGCTGCTGCGCGAGGCGCTCCAGGCATGACGATGGGGCGCCACCCGTCGGCGACGCCCCATCGACCGAGCTGATGCCCTACGAGGCCAGCAGCGACCGCAGCACGTACTGCATGATCCCGCCGTGGCGGTAGTAGTCGGCCTCTCCTGGCGTGTCGATCCGGACGACGGCGTCGAACGTGATCGGCTCCGCCGCACCCGAGGCGACGACCTTCACGGTCTTCGGTGTGGTGCCGGCGTTGAGCTCCTCGATGCCGGTCACCTCGAAGGTCTCTTCGCCGGTGAGGCCGAGCGACTCCGCCGTCTGACCCTCGGGGAACTGCAGCGGAAGGACACCCATGCCGATGAGGTTCGAGCGGTGGATGCGCTCGTACGACTCGGCGATGGCCACCTTGACGCCCAGCAGCGCCGTGCCCTTGGCCGCCCAGTCGCGAGAGGACCCGGACCCGTACTCCTTGCCCGCCAGCACTACCAGCGGGGTCTTCGCCGCGAGGTAGTGCTCAGACGCCTCGTACACGGTCGTGACCGGAGCACCCGGAACAGTGAAGTCGCGAGTGACACCACCCTCGGTGCCCGGCGCGAGCTGGTTGCGGAGCCGGATGTTGGCGAACGTGCCGCGGATCATCACCTCGTGGTTGCCGCGACGCGAGCCGTACGAGTTGAAGTCGGCCCTTGCCACGCCGTGCTCCGTGAGGTACCTGCCCGCGGGGCTGTCGGTCTTGATCGCACCGGCCGGCGAGATGTGGTCGGTGGTCACGGAGTCGCCGAGCTTGAGCAGCACCCGAGCGCCGTGGACGTCGGTGACGTCCTCGGGCGTGCGGGGCATGCCGTCGAAGTACGGAGGCTTGCGCACGTACGTGGAGTCAGGCGCCCAGTCGAACGTGTCGCCCTGGGGTGTCGGCAGACCCTGCCACGTCGCATCCCCGGCGAACACGTCGGCGTAGCGCGTCGTGAACATGTCCTTGCCGATCGAGCTCGCGACGACCTCGTCGATCTCGGCCTGCGTCGGCCAGACGTCCTTGAGGTACACGTCGTTGCCGTCGGACGAGGTGCCGATCGGCTCGGTCGCGAGGTCGATGTCCATCGTGCCCGCCAGGGCGTACACGATGACCAACGGTGGGCTGGCCAGGTAGTTCATCTTCACGTCGGGGTTGATGCGGCCCTCGAAGTTGCGATTGCCGGAGAGCACCGCGGTGACGGCAAGGTCAGCCTCGTTGATCGCCGCCGACACCTCGGGGATCAGCGGTCCGGAGTTGCCGATGCACGTCGTGCAGCCGTAGCCGACGAGGTTGAAGCCGAGCGCGTTGAGGTCCACGTCCAAGCCCGACTTCGCGTAGTAGTCGGTGACGACCTGCGACCCGGGAGCCAGCGTCGTCTTCACCCAGGGCTTGCTCGTGAGGCCGAGCTTGCGCGCCTTGCGAGCGACGAGGCCGGCGCCGAGCATGACGCTCGGGTTGGACGTGTTCGTGCAGGACGTGATCGCCGCCACCGTCACGGCGCCATGGCCGAGCTGGAACGACGTCCCGTCGCCGAGGGTGACCGGCACGCTCGCTGTCGGAGCCGACGTGTACGTGGGGAGCGCCTCCTCGAACGCGGCCTTCGAGCCGGAGAGCTCGATGCGGTCCTGAGGACGCTTCGGGCCGGCGATGCTCGGTACGACCGTGGAGAGGTCGAGCTCGAGGTACTCGGAGTAGACCGGCTCGTGCGCCGCGTCGTGCCAGAGGCCCTGCTCCTTCGCGTACGTCTCGACGAGTGCAATCTGCTCGGCTTCGCGTCCCGTGAGCTTGAGGTAGTCGATGGTCTTCTCGTCGATGGGGAAGACGGCGATCGTCGAGCCGTACTCCGGCGACATGTTGCCGATCGTGGCGCGGTTGGCCAGCGGCACCTCAGAGACGCCGGACCCGTAGAACTCCACGAACTTGCCGACGACCTTGTGCTTGCGGAGCATGTCGGTGATCGTGAGGACGAGATCGGTGGCCGTGGTGCCTTCGGGCGCGCTGCCGGTCAGCTTGAAGCCGACCACGCGCGGGATGAGCATCGAGATCGGCTGGCCCAGCATGGCCGCCTCAGCCTCGATGCCGCCGACGCCCCAGCCGACGACCCCCAGGCCGTTGACCATGGTCGTGTGGGAGTCGGTGCCGACGCAGGTGTCCGGGTAGGCCTGCAGGACGCCGCCCACGACCCGCGGGAAGATCACGCGGGCCAGGTGCTCGATGTTTACCTGGTGAACGATGCCGGTGCCCGGCGGCACGACCTTGAAGTCGTCGAACGCCGTCTGGCCCCAGCGGAGGAACTGGTAGCGCTCGACGTTGCGTTCGTACTCGAGCTCGACGTTGCGGCGGAACGAGTCGGACGTCCCGAACACGTCGGCGATCACCGAGTGGTCGATGACCAGCTCGGCCGGCGACAGGGGGTTGACCTTGGCCGGGTCTCCCCCGAGCTCGGCGACGGCCTCACGCATCGTGGCGAGGTCGACGACGCACGGCACACCGGTGAAGTCCTGCATGATGACGCGAGCCGGCGTGAACTGGATCTCCTTGTCGGGCTCCGAGGCGGGGTCCCACGACGCCAGGGCCGCGATGTCCGCCTTGGTGATGTTCGCCCCGTCCTCGTTGCGGAGAAGGTTCTCCAGCAGGACCTTGAGGCTGTACGGGAGCTTCTCCTGGCCGTCCACCGAATCAAGGCGGAAGATCTCGTAGGCGGTGCCGTCGACTGTCAATGTCGACTTGGCTCCGAAGCTGTTGACACTCATGAATGCTCCTCCGGCGATGAGGGCGGGATCCGTGACCCCATGTATCTTGACGTCAAGATATCACGGTGATCCAGATCCGGCCACGATGCAACGCCCATCCTGCCAACCCCGTCCGCATTGCGAAAGAAACGACGGAGTCGGACTCAACCTTCCAGGATCGCGACGCACTCGACGTGATGGGTCATGGGGAAGATGTCGAACGCCCGCAGGGATCGCACGCTGTATCCGGACGCGGTGAACGTTGCGACGTCACGACCGAGCGCCGCCGGGTCGCAGGCGACGTACGCGATGCGTCGCGGGCGACGTCGCACGACCTGCTCGGCGACAACCTTGCCGACACCCGTCCGCGGAGGGTCGCACACCACCAGGTCCACCCGGTTCGGCCATCGCCGCGCCACCTGCTCGACACGTCCGGCTTCGAACCTGGCTTCCGGTACGTTCCGGCTCGCGTCCCGTACGGCTCGGCGGGAGAGCTCCACGCCCCGCACTGCCACGCCCGCATCGACGAGCGGTCCGGCGAACAGGCCGACTCCGCAGTACAGGTCCCACGCGGTGTCGCCGCGCCGTGGCTCGAGCCCCGTCATCACCGCCTCGACCAGGGTGTCCGCCGCGGCCTCGTGCACCTGCCAGAACCCGTTCGCTGCCACCCGCCACGTACGACGCGCAGCATGCTCCACGATCGTCGCAACGCCCTCGACAACCTCACCGTCCACCAGGACCGCCGAGCTCGGGCCTCTGCCTGCCACCACCACCTCGCACCCCGGTTCGTACTCCCCCGTCCGTACAGGCTGGTCGGGATGGGCGAGCAGGCAGCCCTGCTCGGGCAGCTCGATCAGGTCGTGCGAGCGGTGGGCGCGCAGACCGAGCTGGCCCGTCGCGGTCACCTGGTAGCGCATCCGGGTCCGCCAGCCGAGTCCCGACTCCGGAGGAACGGACTCGACGTCGCCGCTCCACTCGTACCCGCCGAGGCGCCGCAGCTGCTCCGCTACCACCTGTCGCTTCAGCTCGCGCTGGGTCGCCAGGTCGGCGTGCTGCAGGTCGCACCCGCCACAACCACCCGGACCGGCCACCGGACAAGGTGCTGGAACTCGGCCCGCAGCGGCCTCGAGCACGCGGACCGCATCCCCACGCGCGTACCGCTCGTGCGCGTCCTCCGTGATCGACACCTCGACGATCTCGCCGGGCAGTGCGTGCCGTACGAACACGACCTTGCCGTCGACGCGCGCCACGCAGTGCCCGCCGTGCGCCGGAGGCCCGACGGACACCGGACCGATGACGGTCCCTGGGGCCCACGTCACGTCAGGAGCCCTTCTCGACGCGATCCATCTCGGACTCGCTGAAGAGGATCTCGTCCGGCGCGTACGCGACGCTGGACAACGCGTCGGACGCGAACACGGGCAGCGCGATCCGCTTCGGGAGGAGGGTCTCACCGAGCTGATGACTGGCCAACTTCCTCCCAATGAGGATGCGTTTGCCCGCTTCGGTGAGATTCACGTTGTTGAGAATACGACCAGTGTGGGCCGAAGGGGCTGCGCGCCAGTAGCGTGGACCCGTTCACTGTGATTCGTCTGCGGAGGTTTGCGTGCACTACGTGATCATGGGCTGCGGCCGAGTCGGATCGAGCCTTGCCCACAGCATCGAGAGCCGCCACCACACCGTGGCGGTCATCGACGTCGACGTCGAGGCCTTTCGCCGGCTCGGACCCGAGTTCCGAGGCACGACCATCAAGGGTGTCGGGTTCGACCGCGACGTCCTGCTCGCCTCTGACATCGAGCACGCCGACGGCTTCGCCGCCGTCTCCAGCGGTGACAACTCGAACATCCTCGCGGCGCGCGTCGTCCGCGAGAGCTTCGGGGTCGACAACGTGGTGGCCCGCATCTACGACCAGGGTCGCGCAGAGGTGTACGAGCGGCTGGGGATCCCGACCGTAGCGACTGTCCGGTGGACGGCCGACCAGGTGCTGCGGCGCTTGGTCCCGGGCGGCGCCGCAGGTCTGTGGCGCGACCCGTCCGGAAACGTCCAGCTCGTCGAAGTGCCCTGTCACGTCGGCTGGATCGGGCAATCCATCCGCTGGATCGAGGGCCAGATCCGTACGCCGATCCCGGCTCTCACCCGTTACGGCAGTGCGATGGTCGTCGCCGAAACCACGGTCCTCCAGTCGGGCGACATCGTGTACGCGATGGTCGAGTCAGACCGGATCAACGACGTCCAGACCACCATGTCGGCCCCGCCCGTGGAGCACTGAGGAGAGACATGCGCGTCACCATCGCCGGAGCCGGCAACGTCGGCCGTTCCATCGCCAAGGAGCTCATCGCCAACGGTCACAGCGTCCTGCTGATCGACCGTGCGCCGGGCGCCATCAAGCCGGCGTCCGTGCCAGAGGCCGAGTGGCTCCTCGCTGACGCCTGCGAGCTGGAGTCACTCACCGAAGCCCACCTCGACACGAGCGACGTCTCGATCGCGGCTACGGGCGACGACAAGGTCAACCTCGTCCATTCCCTGCTCGCCAAGACGGAGTTCGGAGTGCCCCGGACGGTCGGCCGCGTGAACCATCCGGGCAACGAGTGGCTGTTCGACGACATGTGGGGCGTCGACGTCGCCGTCTCCACACCGAGGCTCATGTGCGCCCTCGTCGAAGAAGCGGTCACCGTGGGTGACCTCGTACGCCTGATGACCTTCCAGAAGGGCCGTACGAACCTCGTCGAGATGACGCTGCCGGACAGCTCCCCGACCGTTGGACGCCGGATCGGCGAGATCAACTGGCCTGGCGAGACCGTACTCACGGCCATCATCCGGGACGGGCGCGGCATGGCTCCCGACCGTGACGGTGCTCTCGAGGCCGGCGACGAGCTCATGTTCCTCATCGATCCCGATCACGAGACCGAGCTCTCACGGTTCCTGTCGCCGCGCGCCCACGGCGTCCAGACACACGACCGCGACCACCGCGCGCCCGTCGTGGAAGCCCTCGCACCCGCGCCTGGTGCCACGATCCTCAGCGGGTCCGTCGCGCCGGCGCCGCTCAAGGTGCTGACGGAAGACCTTCCGGCCACGCCTGAGCACGCTGCTCCGCCAACGCACGCAGCCGCGACGGACGAACCGGATCTCCCCTTCGAGGAGTAGCGGCCGGACTATCAGGGGCCGAGCTGGTACGCGGGGTTGAAGATCACCCGGCGGCCCGCGGAGATCGTCAGCGTGCCCCAGACGTCGATCCTTCGACCGACCTCGATGCCTGGGATGAGACGTCGCCCCATCCACACGAGGGTGATGCTGCCGGTGCCGTCCTCCAGGTCGACGTCGAGGCCGCCCTTGTCGAGCTCAGGGCTCAACGTGATCGCCTGCACCGTGCCGCGGAGGTGCACACGCTCCCGGATCTTCGCCCGTTGGATCTGCTGGCAGCCCGCCGACTCGGCGTCGTGGGCCAGTTGCTCGGAGACCAGCTCGGCGTTCGATGAGGTGAGGCGGCGGACGAGCCGGCGCCAGAACCCTTCGCTCTGCTGGGTCACGCTCATCCCTCCGGCACCTTCAGCGGCACCGTCTGACCGGGCGCCCTGGGATCCTCGCCACGACGCACGATGAGGTTGCGGAACGCCTCCTCGAAGAGCTTGGACGCGCCGTCACCCTTGACGTCGATCGCGGCCTCGCCCATCATCCTGGCCACCACCAGCCATCGCGGACCCTCGACCAGCCAGTCGCGCATCGGCGCGAAACCCGACTCGCCGTCCGGTCCGTCGACGGGTACGACCCTGCGCAGCTCCGTCCCGTACGGACCCTTCGCGCGCTCCGCGCTGCCACCCGCGGCCAGCGTCTCCTCGATGAGGTCGTCGCGGATCTCGGCGGCGAAGCCGCCGCTCTGGGGTGCCGCCTTGACCTCCACCTGCATGGCTGCGCCATCCAGGCTCAGCACCAGAGCCAGGCCGTCGCCCGTCGCCGCATCGGCGATGATCTGGATCTGCATGTCGTCCTCGGGCGTGACGATCAGCGCGCCGAGATCGAGGCGCGGCACGTCATCGGCCTCGAGATCGACCTCGTCGATGTCGAACGGGCCCTCTTCACGCCAGTCCTGCGACTCGTCGTAGGCGATCCACTCGTCGGCCTCGTCGTCGAAGTCCTCGTCGAGGTCGTTCGCCTCGAGGTCCTCGTCTTCCACCTCGTCGTCGGTCTCGTCGTCCTCGAGCTCCTCGTCGTCCAGCTCGTCGGAGACGTCGGCCGGGTCCGGCTCCGTGGGGCTCGCCTGTTGCTTCTTGCGGCCGAAGATCACGATGACTCCTGAGACGAGTGGGAAAGGTCCGGACCAACGCTAGTCCACCC
>JADGPB010000102.1 GCA_017882655.1 Propionibacteriales bacterium | reverse complement strand
GGTGCGCTGGAAGCCTTCAGGGATGCCGCCGGTGTGGGCGAACCTGCCCAGCAGACCGAGCAGGAGCACGGTGGCGTACGCGTTGAGACCGCTCGCCCAGCCGGTGGCGAACGTGAGAGGGAGGAGCTCCACGCGCTAAGAGTAGAGGCAGCTCAACTAGTGGGGCACGGCCCACTAGTGCCAGGGTCCGCCGGCGGTGAACATTCTCGAGTACAGGCCGGCAGTCGTTCCGCCGAACAGGGTGATGGCCGAAATGCAGACAGCGGCGATGAACGCGAGGAGCAGTGCGTACTCGACGGCGGTGGCGCCACGGCGGGTGTCGCCGAGCCGAGTGACGACGGCTACGTACGCACGTATGGCGAGAGCGCTCATGGTTTTTCCCTCCTTCAGGGCCGCTGCGTGAGAGAACCCTTAGGCGCACATCTCACCGGAGTCGGGGACCGAATGCTCGGTGCATGAACGATCTCTCACAGGTTGCGGGTTGACGGGCTGAGTCTCCGGGCGGGGTCAAGGTCGTCGATGTTCGAACGGATGGTGGGCACAGAGGACTGTGTCCGTTGACAGAGAGCGACACTACGATGCGCAGGTGCCACTCATTCACCTTGGCGTCAGCCATCGATCAGTCCGAAGCGCTGAGTTGGCCGCGCTCAGCGCGCGCGCCGATGGCCTTGCCGCGGAGCTCGTCGCGGCCCAGTCCGTCGTGCGCGGCGCCGTTCTGCTGGCTACGTGCAACCGCTTCGAGCTCTACATGGACGCGACCGAGTTCCATACCGCGGTGGATGGCGCCCGAATCCTGATAAAGGCTCTCGCGGATCCGGACCTGTCGCACATCGATCCGGCCCTGTCGGTCTCCGTCGGTGACGGGGCGGTCGAGCATCTGTTCAAGGTCGGGTGCGGGCTCGACTCCATGGTGGTGGGAGAGCACGAGATAGCCGGGCAGGTGCGTCAGGCACTTTCTGACAACGATGCGACGGCCAGCCCAGTCCTGCGGCGGCTCTTCCAGGCCGCGCTGACGACGTCCAAGGCGGTCGCGTCGAGAACCACGTTGGGAAGCGCTGGCCGTTCTCTTGCCAGCGTCGGCCTAGACCTCATTGCCGAGCGCTTCGGATCGTTGGGCGGCCGGAACGTCCTGTTGCAAGGCACCGGCGCGTACGCCGGCGTTGTTGTTGCCGAGCTGACGAAGAGAGATGCGGCCCACATCCGCGTTCACTCCGGCACAGGTCGCGCCGCCGCCTTTGCTCAGACCCACCCTCCGGTCGTTCCGGTTCCAGCGTCCGAACTGTTGGCCTCGCTGAGGTGGGCGGACGTCGTCGTGTGCTGTTCGGGTACGAGCACGCGCCAGCTGACCGTCGACCTGCTCTCGGAAGCCCGGCGAGATCGCCCCGGCCCGCTCCCGATCCTGGACCTCGCCCTCGCCGGTGACGTGCCGCCTGACGTGGACCAGCTTGCGGACGTGGTCCTCATCGACCTCGACGAGGTAGCGCTGAATGCTCCTTCCGAGCGGGCCGCGGCCGTATCGGCAGCGCTGAGCATCGTCGACAAGGGAGTTGCCACATTCCAGCACACGGAAGGGGGTCGCCAAGCCGATCCCGCCGTCACGGCTATGCGCGCGTACGTGTCAAGCATCATCGAGGCCGAGATCCAGTCGGCCGAGCGTCGGCACAGCCCCGAGACCGCTGAGGCTGTCGCACGTTCCCTGCGGCGGGTCAGCAACGCCCTGCTGCACACACCGTCGGTACGGGCGGCGGAATTGGCTCGGACGGGTGAGCTCGACGACTATCGCAACGCCCTGCACACCCTGTTCGGGATCGACGTCGAGGCGAGCCAGTGATCCGTCTCGGCACCCGAGGCAGTCGGTTGGCGCGTACGCAGTCGGGCTTCGTCGCCGACGCCATCGCCGCCAGGATCGGCCCGGTGGAGACCGTCGTGATCCGGTCCGAGGGTGATGACACCGGAGTCGCCCTGGATTCGTTTGCACGTCCCGGAGCCTTCGTTGCCGCCCTTCAGGACGCGCTCCTCAGCGGACGGGTCGACGTCGTCGTGCACAGCTACAAAGACCTGCCGTCGGCACCAACGCCGGGCCTGGTCGTGGCGGCGGTGCCGGTCCGTGCGAGCGCACGGGACGTGCTTGTTGCCCGAGGCGGGCTGGCTCTCGCCGACCTACCAGCCGGGGCCAACGTGGGGACGTCCTCCCCGCGAAGGGCGGCCGCTCTGCTCCGTGCGCGTCCTGATCTGACTGTCGTAGGGCTGCGCGGGAACGTAGATACCCGGCTCCGAGCCGTCGCGGAGGGAAGGCTCGACGCGATCGTCGTCGCAGAGGCAGGGCTCGAGCGACTCGGCTTGCTCACGGGTGACGTCACCCCCCTCGATACTGACGTGATGCTGCCCGCCCCGGCCCAGGGTGCTCTCGCCGTCGAATGCCGCAGTGATGACCCGCTCGCGACAGATCTGTCATACCTCAACGATGGGGCGACCGGCTTGTGTGTCGCTGCCGAGCGGGCGGTCCTTGCGGAGATCGAGGCGGCCTGTACGACGGCGGTGGGTGCTCTGGCTCGGATCGAGTCCGGATGGTTGAGCCTGGAGGCGGAGATCTCCGATCATCGTGGCGTCCAGTACGCGCGGCGGAGGGACCGCATCGAGGTCGATGGGGGGACTTCGGCGGCCGAGGTGCTGGGCCGGCGGGTTGCTCGCTCCCTGCTGGAGGACGCGCGGTGATGCGGCCGATCCTCCTCGTTCGCCCTGGCAGCAACGAGGCCGACGCGATCGCCCTCGCGGCCCAAGGCGTCCCGACGCTCATCGATGAATACCTTGCGGTCGTCCCGGCGGCAAACAGCTGCGCCGCGGCTCAGCTCCTCGATGACCTCTCCGTCGCTGGAGCGGACGACTGGCTGGTGCTCACCTCGCCACGGACCATAGGTGCCTGGGCTGCTCTCGTAGGCGCTGACGCCCTGTCCCGTGCTCTCGCCTCGGCCCGTACCCGAGGTGTGCGCGTCGCCGCGGTCGGTTCGTCGACGGCCTCGTCGGTCGATTCCGCCGTAGATCTTGTCGGGCAGTCGGGTGCCGAGGGGCTCGTTGCCGCCCTGACTGAGATGCCGGCGGGGACTGCTCTGGTTCCCGCAAGCTGGATCGCGCGTCCCGAGCTGGCAAGCGGGCTTGCCGCTGCTGGTTGGAAAGTCCGTACGGCAGTCGTGTACGAGACGGTGCCCGTGTCCGAGCGACCCTCTTCGTCGGGAGCGTTGTCGGGCGGCAACCTCATGGGCGTGGTCCTGCGTTCCCCCAGCGCGGTCGAAGCCGTGGCCAGATGGGCCACGATCCCCAGCGGGGTACGTGTCTTCGCCATCGGCCCGACCACGGGCGCTGCCGCCCGCAGCCAGGGCTGGGACGTCGTTGGCCTGCCCGTCGTGGGCTCCGACGCGCTCGCGCGCGCTGTGGGATCGGCGTCGCAGAAAGGCGCCGTCAGAGTGTCCGGGTCTCCAGCCGTTTCCGATGGGCACCCTCTTCCTCCAGACCATCCGATGCGTACGGGCCTGACGACGGGCTCCTCGCTGATCACCGCTTATCGGGGCGCACGGCGGGGCCGCAGACCCATCTGGCTGATGCGCCAGGCCGGGCGCTCGCTGCCCGAATATCGCGCCATCCGCGAGGGAAAGGCGATGCTCGACTCCTGCCTGGACCCAGAGTTGGCGGCCGAGATCACCCTCCAACCCGTACGCCGGCACGACGTCGACGCCGCCATCTTCTTCTCCGACATTGTGGTCCCCGTGCGCCTGGCCGGTGTCGGCGTCGAGATCGTGCCTGGCGTGGGGCCGGTGGTGGACCAGCCGATTCGCACGGCCGCCGATGTCCGTTCGCTGCCCGAGCTCGACCCGGACGCGCTGCGACCGATCAGGGAGGCGGTGGGTCTCGCCGCCGCCGAGCTGGGAGCCACGCCGTTGATCGGCTTCGCAGGAGCACCCTTCACCGTCGCGAGCTACCTGATCGAAGGCGGTCCGTCGCGGGATCTGCCTCGCACCAAAGCTCTGATGCGCGACGATCCAGAGACGTGGCACGCACTGCTCGGATGGGTTGCTCGTACGACGACGTTGTTCCTGCGCGCCCAGGCCGAAGCGGGTGCGAGCGCCCTTCAGCTCTTCGACTCGTGGGCGGGCCGGCTGGCGCCCGCGGCGTACGAGGAACTGTCCGCACCCCACTCGGCGGCAGTACTCGAAGGGGTCAGTGATCTCGCGCTGCCGCGCATCCACTTCGGTACAGGGACGGCGGATCTCCTCGTCACCATGCGGGATGCGGGTGCCGACGTCATGGGCGTGGACGCGTACACGCCGCTTGACGACGCGAACCGCAGGCTCGGCGGTCGTACGCCGTTGCAGGGCAACATCGACCCTGCCCTGCTCAGCGCGCCCTGGCAGGAGTTGTCCGATCATGCGGACGACGTCGTCCGGCGCGGCAGGTCAGCACCAGGCCACGTGGTCAACCTCGGCCACGGCGTACCACCCGGGACTGACCCGGACGTCCTGACCCGGCTGGTCTCCCACATCCACGAAATCCCCGATGAGGAGGAGCTATGACCACCACCACTGCGCCGCATGGCATCGGCGCGGTACGTCCGGAGAACTGGGCGTACGACCGTGCACCGATGATCGTCTACTGGGAGCTCACCAACGCCTGCGGCCTTGCATGCCGACACTGTCGCGCCACGGCCATGCCGGATCCGGCCCCAGGCGAGCTCACGTTGGCCGAGATCGAGGAGCATCTGGACGCGTTCGCTTCATTCGGTGAGCCGAAGCCGCACATCGTGTTCACCGGCGGCGATCCGCTTCGACGCGGCGACCTCGACGACATCCTCCGGGCTGCGGCGAGCCGAGGCGTCGGCGTGTCCCTCGCCCCTGCGGTGACCGGTTTGCTCACCCGCGACCGGATGACGGAGCTCGTCAACTTGGGGGTCCAGGCGATCTCGCTGTCGTTGGATGGATCGACCGCAGAACTGCATGACGGTCTGCGTGGAGTGCCGGGGACGTTCGACGCGACCTTGGAGGCGCTCGACGCGGCCGCCGAGGTCGGGCTTCCCGTCCAAGTGAACACCCTCGTCACGGACACGACCGCCGACGACCTTGCCGCCGTCTATGAGCTGCTGAGCCACAAGACGCTCCAGCGCTGGAGCCTGTTCTTCCTGATCTCGATCGGGCGGGGCAACGAGCTGACGGAGCTGCCGGCCGGCAAGGCCGAGCAGCTGATGCGGTGGCTCGGACAGCTCTCTCGCGAGGCTCCGTTCCAGGTGAAGACGACGGAGGCCATGCAGTACCGCCGGATCGCCGCCCAAGCCATGATGAAGGCGGGCCGGACCCGGGAGCAGATCGAGGCCGCACCGATGGCGCGGGGTTTCGGGATCCGGGACGGCAACGGCATCGTGTTCATCTCCCATCTCGGGGATGTGACGCCGTCCGGCTTCCTGCCGATCTCGGTGGGCAACATCAAAGAGACGCCACTGGCGGAGCTGTACCGCGACGCGCCGCTCATGCGCTCCCTGCGCGACCCATCGTCGTTCAAGGGGCGGTGCGGGATCTGCGAATTCAGCCAGTGGTGCGGGGGCTCACGGGCTCGGGCATACGCCTGGACCGGGGATCCGCTGGAGAGCGACCCGCTGTGTCCGTACCAGCCGAAGGTGGCCGGATGAGGTTGGCAGTGGTTGGCGGCGGGATCGCCGGCCTTGCTGCCGCGTGGGAAGGGCTTCGGCAGGGTGCGGACGTGGTGCTGCTGGAGGCGAGCGACCGTCTCGGCGGGAAGATCCTGACGGAGCGGGCCGGCGGACGCATCGTCGAACATGGCCCGGACTCGTTCGTCGCGTACCGGCCGGCCGGTCTCGAGCTGATCCGTGAGCTGGGTCTCGAGGACCAGATCATCGCCACTCACGGCACCCGCAAGGTTCAGCTTCGCTCTCGTGGCCGTATGCACCCGCTGCCGGACGGCATGGGCATGGTGCTGCCCACCAAGATGTGGCCATTCATCAGGACCGGGATCCTTTCGCCGTGGGACAAGGTTCGGGCGGGTCTCGATCTTGTTCTTCCCCGGCTGTTGGGCTCCGAGGATGTCGCCATCGGAGACTTCCTCGGACGCCGCCTCGGGAAGGGGATCGTACGCAAGTTCGCGGATCCCATGATCGGAGGCATCTACGGAGCTACGGTCGAAGAGCTGTCCCTGGATGCGGTCCTGCCCTCGCTGCGGGTCTCCGAGCGGGACCACCGATCGCTCATGTTGGCCTCGTTCGCACAGGGGCGCTCGGCCCGCGCGACCCCTGGTGCCGGGTCACCGTTCCGCACGTTGAGTGAAGGTCTCGGCAGCCTTGTCGAACGACTGTCGGAGGCTCTTGTCGCCCAGGGCGCCGAGCTGCGGACAGGCGCCGACGTCCAGAGGCTGGAGCTGGTTGCGGCTGGTACGAGGTTGGTGCTGGCCGACGACGAGCTGGAGGCCGACGCCGTGGTGCTGGCCACCGGCCCCGCCCGGGCAGCGCGGCTGCTGGCCGAGGCTGAGCCTGAGGCGGCTGCCGCGCTCGCCGCGATCCCGGTCGCGTCGACCGCAGTTGTGACGCTCGCGTACCCGCGGGAAGCCTTTCCAGGACCGGTGACAAGCCACGGGTGGCTGGAAGCTGGAGCGGCTCCGGTCAGCGGCATCACGATCTCGTCAGCCAAGTGGGCGGGACGGGCTCCCGAGGGGGAGGTACTCATCCGCGCGTTCGTGCCGGATCGGGTCGGGGCCATGTCCACTGCGTCGGACGAGGAACTCCTGGTCGCCGTACAGGGCCACATCGCCGCGGTGCTCGGTGCCGCCGGCGCGCCGACCGCGACGTGGGTACGCCGTTGGCGGCACGTGATGCCGAAGTACACGGTCGGCCACCTCGCGCGGGTCGCCACGGTCGACCGCGCACTGGAGCCCTCGGGTTGGCGGGTCGCCGGGTCGGCGCTCCACGGCGTCGGCGTCCCGGACTGCATCGCCGACGGGCGTGCCCAGGCCAAAGCCGCCCTGGCGGCCATCACCAGCGAACCTAGGATCAGATCATGACCGAAAGACGAATGTCCGCCCGGGAGATCAACGAGAGCATCACGTACACCTGCTGGGCTGTCTTCGCGCGGAAGGCTCCCGTGCCGGACAGGGTCGCCGAAGAGTTGCAGCGCGTCGTCGGCGAGCTGAACGACGTGACGGTACGCGGGTGGTACGACGTGTCCGGTCTGCGCGCGGACGCCGATGTCATGGTATGGCTGCACGGGCCGACGGCCGAGGGGTTGCAGGAGGCGCTGCGAGCCCTGCGCAGGGCGCTCGGCGCCGTGGAACTGAGTTGGTCCGCGTTCGCCATCCACCGGCCCGCGGAGTTCAACAAGGGACATGTCCCGGCGTTCCTGAGCGGGAAGCCGGCCCAGCAGTGGCTGTGCGTGTACCCGTTCGTCAGGTCCTACGAGTGGTACCTCCTGCCCGAGAACGAACGCCAGGAACTCCTGGTCGAGCACGGCATGATGGGGCGCGACCACCCCACCGTCCTGAGCAACACGGTG
>JADGPB010000101.1 GCA_017882655.1 Propionibacteriales bacterium | reverse complement strand
TTCCGTGACTACGGGTACCGCCGCCTGCGCAACCGGGCGCGGCTCAAGTTCCTGCTCGCCGAATGGGGCCCGCAGAAGTTCCGGGAGGTCCTCGAGCGCGAGTACCTCGACGCCCCCCTGCCGGACGGCCCTGCACCTTCTGTGCCGGACCAGCCGGGCGACCACATCGGTGTCCACGAGCAGAAGGACGGCCGCCTCTACGTCGGGTTCGCGCCGACCGTCGGCCGTGTCAGCGGCACCATCCTGGACAGGCTCGCCGATGCGGCGGAAGCTGCCGGCTCCGGTCGCGTCCGGTTCACGTCGCACCAGAAGCTCCTCGTCCTCGACGTCGAGGAAGACAAGCTGGACGGCCTGCTGGCGGCTGCGGCGCCGCTCGGACTGACCGCAACCCCGAGTCCGTTCCGCCGTTCGACGATGGCCTGTACGGGCATCGAGTACTGCAAGCTGGCCTTCGTCGAGACCAAGGGTTTGGCGGCTGCGACCATCAGTGCCCTCGAGCAGCGACTCGCCGACGTGACTCTCGATCGGCCGACCAGTTTGCACATCAACGGCTGCCCGAACTCATGTGCACGGATCCAGGTGGCCGACATCGGCCTCAAGGGTCAGGTGGCCAAGGGCCCGGACGGTGACCGGTTCTCGTTCCAGGTCCACCTCGGCGGGGGACTCGCTGATGAGAGTCGTCCGGAGGCGGAGCTGGGCCGCACCCTCCGGGGACTCAAGGTGGACGCCGAGGAGCTGCCGAACTATGTGGAACGCGTCGTCCGGCGCTTCCATGACAGCCGTACCCAGGGCGAGACGTTCTCCGCCTGGGTGCACCGGATCGACGAGGAGGCGCTGCGATGACGGTCGAGACCCATGGGCCCGGGCGGGTCCGGAGCACCGAGGAGCTGAAGGCTCTGGCCGAGGCGGCCGCTGTGACGCTGGCAGACGCGACCGCCGACGAGGTCATCGCCTGGGCCGCTGAGACGTTCGGCGGGAGTCTGGCCGTGGCGTGCTCGATGGCGGGAGACACCGTCCTGCCGCACCTCGTGACGCGGGTCGTACCGGGCGTTGACGTGCTCTTCCTCGACACCGGCTATCACTTCATCGACACCTTGGTGACCCGCGACGCGCTCGCCGAGGTCATAGATGCGCGCATCGTCAACGTCCTGCCACTGCAGACCGTCCCCGAGCAGGACGCCCAGTACGGACCGAAGCTGCACGACCGCGACCCGGCGCAATGCTGCCAGCTGCGCAAGGTCGAACCCATCGATCGCGAGCTGGCCTCCTACGAGGCCTGGGTGACCGGCATCCGCCGCGAGGACAACGCGTTGCGCGCCAAGGCCGCGCTCGTGGAGTGGGACGCCCGCCACCAGATGGTCAAGCTGAACCCACTGGCTGCGTGGTCCTTCGACGACCTCATCGACTACGCCCAGTCACACGACGTACCGTTCAACCTCCTTCTCACGTCTGGCTACCCGTCCATCGGCTGCGAGCCGTGCACGCGTATGGTCGCGCCGGGCGACGATCCGAGGGCGGGCCGGTGGGCCGGTCTCGCCAAGACCGAATGCGGTCTGCACCTGTGAGCGCGACCCGTCTCGACCTCCTCGCCGAGCTCGAGTCCGAGGCCATCCACATCATCCGCGAGGCGGTGGGTGAGCTGGAGCGTCCGGTCCTACTCTTCAGCGGCGGCAAGGACTCCGTCGTGATGCTGCACCTCGCGCTCAAGGCCTTCTGGCCGGGGCCATTGCCGTTCCCCGTGATGCACATCGACACCGGCCACAATTTTCCGGAGGTCATCGCCTACCGCGATGAGGTCGTGGCCCGGCATCGGCTGCGGCTCGTCGTCGCCTCTGTGCAGGACTACATCGACGACGGCCGGCTCCTCGAGCGGGCGGACGGCACCCGTAACCCGCTCCAGACCCAGCCGCTGCTCGACGCCATCGCCGCCGGCCGTTTCGACGCGGTCTTCGGGGGTGGACGCCGCGACGAGGAGAAGGCCCGCGCCAAGGAGCGCGTGGTCAGCCTTCGCGACGACTTCGGGCAGTGGGATCCGCGCAACCAGCGTCCGGAGCTGTGGAACCTTTACAACCCTCGGCACCGCCCCGGCGAGCACGTGCGGGTGTTCCCGCTCTCGAACTGGACCGAGCTCGACATCTGGCGCTACATCGAGCGAGAGGACATCGAGCTCCCGAACCTCTACTTCGCCCACAGCCGCGAGGTGTTCCTTCGCGATGGAATGTGGCTGGCGGTGGGTCCGTACTCGTCACCGGTGCGTTCCGACGCCCCGCTGAGCAAGACGGTGCGCTACCGGACGGTGGGTGACATGTCCTGCACGGGCGCGGTCGAGTCGGACGCGGCGACCGTTGCCGACATCCTGCTCGAGGTGGCCGCGACCAGGATCAGCGAGCGGGGCGCCACCCGCGCCGACGACCGGGTCACCGAGGCTGCCATGGAGGATCGCAAGAAGGAGGGGTACTTCTGATGGGCGGACTGCTCCGTATGGCGACCGCCGGTTCGGTGGACGACGGCAAGTCGACCCTCGTCGGCCGACTGCTCTACGACACGAAGTCGGTGCTCACAGACCAGATGGAGGCCATCGAACGGGTCTCGAGGGAGAAGGGACTCGGTGTCGTCGACCTGGCACTGCTGACCGACGGCCTGCGCGCCGAGCGGGAACAAGGCATCACGATCGACGTCGCTTACCGCTACTTCGCATCACCCCGCCGGAACTTCATCCTCGCCGACTGCCCAGGACACGTGCAGTACACGCGCAACACGGTGACCGGCTCGTCCACGGCCGACGCCCTCGTGCTGCTGGTAGACGCACGCAAGGGTGTACTGGAGCAGACCCGCCGACACCTCGCTGTCGCTGCGCTGCTCCGCGTCCCGCACGTCATCGTCGCGGTCAACAAGATGGACCTCGTCGCCTACGACCAGACCGTGTACGAGGAGGTCGCGGCGGCGGTCACGACGGTCGCCACGGAACTGGGTCTGGGTCACGCGGTCACGATTCCCGTTTCCGCCCTCGAGGGCGACAACGTCGTGACCCGGACGACGCGAGCGCCCTGGTACACCGGTCCGAGCCTTCTGGAGCTGCTCGAAGGGCTGCCCTCCGCCGATGACCCGGCCACGGAGAACTTCCGGCTGCCCGTACAGCTGACGATCCGGCCGCAGGATGCCGCACGCGACCCGGCGCACCGCGAGTATCGCGGCTACGCCGGCCAGATCGCCTCAGGCGTCGTCCGACGTGGCGATCGGGTCGTCGTCCTGCCGCTCGGCCGGGCGACCACGGTCGCAGGGATCGACACGGCCGACGGTGAGCTCGAGGAGGCGTTCGCGCCGATGTCGGTGACGCTGCGGCTGGCCGACGAGATCGACATCGCCCGGGGCGATCTCATCGCCGCCGCCGATGCCGCGCCGGAGCCCACGCAAGATCTCGACGGCATGGTCGCCTGGCTTCACGAGGAGCCACTGCGCCCAGGCCGCCGGGTGCTGGTCAAGCACACGACGCGAAGCGTGCCGGCGATCGTGCGGGACATCTCGGGCCGACTCGACCTCGACACGATGACGCCCGAAGCCGCCGAGTCGCTTCAGCTCAACGACATCGGCCGGATCTCCCTGAGGCTGGCGTCGCCGATCATGCCGGACGAGTACCTCGTCTCTCGCCGCACCGGCTCGTTCCTGCTCGTCGACCCGCAAAGTGGCGCGACTCTTGCGGCGGGGATGGTACGTGGCGACCAGGCGTTCTCTGCGCGGGCCACGATCGACGTCGGACAGTTCTGGGCTTGGGAGATCTAGCGTGTCCGGGCGGCTCGTCCTGGCCTTCCACGGCACGCGTAGCCATGCCGGCCAGGCGGTCTGTGCCGCATTGCGGGATGCGGTGGCTGAGCGCCTGCAGGGGGTGGAGGTCGTGCTCGGATGGGCCGACGTGCTCGAGCCGAGGCTCGTCCAGACGCTCGAGGAGGTCGGCGACTGCGTCCTGGTTCCGGTCTTCGCGACGGTCGGCTACCACGTCGCCCACGACCTGCCGTGCGCTGTGCGCGACTCGGGTGGCCGGGCGATCGTGACCCCCCACGTCGGAGACGCGATCCTCGACGCGGTCGCTGAGCGGCTCGCCGAGGTCGATCCCCAGCCCGAGGCGGTCGTGCTGGCGGCGGCAGGGTCGTTGCGCCCCGGATCCGTAGCCGAGGTCGGCGCTGCCGCCCGGCGGCTGGCGGCGATTGTTGGGTGTCCGGTCACGCCCGCGTTCGTCACCTCCGCCGAACCCTCGGTCCCGGACGCGGTCGCGGCGGCACGCGCCGCCGGGTATCGCCGGGTGTCGATCGCGTCCTACTTCCTCGCCCCTGGGGTGCTCTCCGACCGGCTCGAGACCGCCGGCGCAGATGTCGTGGCTCGCCCCGTCGGGACGCACCCCCACCTCGTCGAGGCGATCGTCGAGCGGTTCACGGCCATCGTGTCGCCGGAGACGGGGCGGAGCACCGAGGAGCTGTGACCTCAGACGGCTCCTGCGCGCAGGTCCCTTGCCATCGCGGCGGCGGCCTGTGACACCCGGTCGTCCAGCGGTCGCGCTCCGCTGATCCGGTGCCGGCGCCCGCCTCCGACGCGGACTGCCACCGGGGGGCGGAGCGCGGTCAGCTGGTCGACCACCGCCTGTGCCGCCGTGACGTCTTCCTCGAGATGAACCCCCAGTACTGCCGCGCGCGCGCCGACCTCGCTCGCGACCGTCCTCCAGTCGTCCAGAGGCACGTCGGCGCCGAGATAGATCGCGTTCACCCCAGCCCTCCGAAGACACGCTGCGAACGCCAGCAGCATGAGCTCGTGCCGCCCGCCCTGGGGCAGCCCCACCAGTACGGCCACCCCACCTCGCGGCTGCGCGTCGTTGAAGTGCGCCGACAGGTGCCGCGCCACTGCGGCGCTCGCGAAGTGCTCCTGCGCGACGCCTATCCGGCCGCTCTGCCAGGCCTCGCCCAGGCGCTCGAGCTCGCCGGGCAACCACCCGTCGACGACGTCGTCGAAGCTTGTCGCCGCGAACGCCTCGTTCAGTACGGCGTGGACGCGCTCAGGGTTGAGCTCCTCCGCCGCGGACACCAGGTCCAGAGGCGCGCCCGGGACCAGAGGGATCGCGGAGTGTCCCTGAACCGACGTCCCGCGCACAGTCCTCGCGGCCAGTGACGCCGGTACCCCGTTGTTGACCAGCGCGACCATCGCCCTCAGCACCGCGACCTGTTCGTCGTCGTACAACCGGTATCCGGCGGCGGAGCGAGCCGGCTCCACCACCCCGTACCGGCGCTCCCAGGCGCGCAGGGTCACCTCCGTAGCGCCTGTCAGCGCTGACACCTGCTTGACCGAGTACACCGTCGCTCGCTTCCCGATGTGGACCACCACATGGTAGCCACAAGCTTGGACAAGGCTTGGACAAGCCCTTGACGAGGTACATGTCGTCACCTAGGTTAAGTGGAACCTTATACAAACATTGGACGGACGTCATGGCCCTGCAGCACAAGCCCCGGCAATTTGGCCCGGGAGACCTCGCCTTCGACGACGTCGTCCTCGCCGATGACGCTGGCTCGCCTCTGGGATCTGCCCCACGGATCGACGTCCACACAGAGCAGACCCCCCTTCACCTCGCCTTCTCCACGTACCTGTTCAACGCGCGGGGCGAAGTGCTGCTGACCCGGCGGGCGCTGGGCAAGAAGACGTGGCCAGGAGTCTGGACGAACTCCTGCTGCGGTCACCCACGTCCGTCGGAGTCGCTCGAGGATGCGGCTCGTCGCCGGATCCGGGAGGAGCTCGGCCTCACTGTCGGCCCGCTCGTCCCGCTCCTGCCCGAGTTCCGCTACCGCGCCGTCGATGCGTCAGGCATCGTCGAGAACGAGATCTGCCCGGTCTTCGCCGGGTACGTCACCGAGGCCGATCCCCGTCCCAACCCCGACGAGGTCGCCGAATGGGCGTGGGTGCCGTGGGGGAAGTTCGCCGCCGCCATCACCGCCACGCCCCACGTGTACAGCCCGTGGGCCGCGTTGCAGGTGCCGCTGCTCGTGTCCAAGCAGCCAGCGGCATCCCCATCGACCGTCCGCATCCCCGACGTCGAGGCCGTCTGCCGGGACGTCGACGCGCTGCTCACGGAGGAGATCGAAACGTTGACCGCCGAGTGGGACGTGTACGCGGACGGCAACGGCGTCGATGTCCTTGCCCTCGACTTGCCCACCTGGCTAGGAGATCTGCTCGTCGGTCGCGGCAAGCGGCTTCGCGTGGCGATGAGCTACTGGGGCTTTCTCGCGGCTGGTGGGACCCACGGGTCCGCCGACTACGTCTACCTCGTACGTGCCGCCGCCGCACTGGAGGCGCTCCACCTGTTCGCGCTGGTCCACGACGACGTCATGGACGAGTCGGCCTCGCGCCGTGGCCGCCCGTCGGCTCACGTCGAGGCCACCCGCTGGCACGCCGCCTCCGGAGGCGTCGGCGATGCCAGGCTGTTCGGCACAAACATCGCCGTGCTGCTCGGTGACCTCGCACACACCGTTGCCGATCGCATCGCCGACGGACTGCCGAGTCCGCTGAGGAAGGTCTGGTACGCGTTGTGTGTGGAGCTCGTTGCGGGCCAGCGTGCTGACCTCACCGGTGCTGCGGCTGGACGCCGCGACCTGGCACATGCTGAGCACGTCGCGAGGCTCAAGTCCGGCCGGTACTCGATCGAACGGCCGCTCGAGCTCGGCGCGATGGCCGCGGGAGCGATGCCCGAGGTCGTCGACGCGCTGCTGCGCTGCGGCGAGCACATCGGCCGGGCATTCGCGCTGCGCGACGACTTCCTCGGCGTCTGGGGCGACCCGCGGCTGACGGGAAAGCCGGCGGGTGACGACCTCCTCGAGGCGAAGGCGACCGTCCTGCTCACGCTGGCGCGCGCGCGGCTGAAGGGGTACGCGGCGTACGTCCTCGCACGCCTCGGGACGCCCGATGTGACTCCCGACGACATTCCCGTGCTGATCCTCGCTCTCCGCGAAGCCGGCGTCGACGCGGCACTCGAAGAGCTCATCCACGCCGAGTACGACGCGGCGATGGCCTGCCTCGACGCCTCGTCGCTCAGCCAGCTGGGTGTCGCAGGCATCCGTGACGCCGCACGGGCGATCGCCTGGCGCGACGCATGAGGGCTCCCGCCCAAGGCGCCGGGACTGTCGTGGTCGTCGGCGCCGGACTCTCGGGGCTGAGCGCCGCGATGCACTGCGCCGGCGCCGGCTATCGGGTCACGCTCGTCGAGTCCCTTGACGTACCGGGCGGTCGCAACGGCACGCTCACCCAGGACGGCTTCCGCTTCGACACCGGGCCGGTGGTCTTCACGATGGTCAGCCTGCTGGAGCAGGCGTTCGCGGCGGTGGGCGCGCGGGTCTCCGACTACGTCAACCTCACTCAGCTCGACCCCGCGTACCACGCGTTCTTCGCGGACGGCTCCCGGCTGGTCGTGCGTCCCGGCCACGAGAAGATGCGCGCTGAGATCCTGCGCGAGTGCGGCTCGAAGGACGCCGTCGCGTTCGACCGGTTCGTCGAGTGGCTGCGCCGCCTCAACGACGTCGAGATGCCCCACTTCATC
>JADGPB010000100.1 GCA_017882655.1 Propionibacteriales bacterium | reverse complement strand
CCGGCGACAACTTCTCACCGCAGCGGTCGCACGTTCTCCCCGCCCTGATCCGTCGGTTCGTCGAGGCAAAGGAGGCCGGCGCCGAGAGTGTCACGAACTGGGGGACCGGGTCGCCGCTTCGCGAGTTCCTGCACGTCGACGACCTCGCCGACGCCATCGTCTTCCTCCTGGAGAACTACGACTCGCCCGACACAATCAATGTCGGCATCGGCGAGGACCTGTCGATCCGTGAGATATCCGAGCTCGTCGCGAGGACCGTCGGGTTCGCCGGCACGATCGAGTGGGACACCAGCAAGAAGGACGGGACACCCCGCAAGCTGCTCGACGTGAGCCGTTTGCGTGCGCTGGGATGGGCGCCACGCATCTCGCTCGAGGACGGGCTCGCGCAGACCGTGGACTGGTACCTGAGCCACCGTGAGTCCGTACATCAGTGATGTCATCTGGTGCGGCCGAAGGAGAGACGACAGGCATGCCTGAAGCGAGCAGTACGAGGACCGGCGTTCCCAACGTTCTGATAAGCATGCTCACGTATGTGCCTGGAGGAATGGGCGGCAGCGAGACTTACGCCGTGAACCTCCTCAAGGAGCTGTCCGGCATGAAGGACGTGAACGTCTCGACCCTCTTTCCCCGGCCCTACGACGACGGCCGCTCCCTCGAGCCGCGCACGTTGGTCCCGACGGTCGCCGGTCGCTCGACTGCACACCGGTTGGGAACGCTCGCGCGGACGCTGACCTCGCGCCTGGGGCGCCGCAAGATCCGCGCGGCGGATCTCGTCCACTACCCCTTCAGCGTCCCGACGCCTCTGCCTGTGGCCGCCACACCGTTCGTCCAGACCATCCTCGACGTGCAGCACCTCGACATGCCGCACCTGTTCAGTCCTGCGGAGCGCGTCTTCCGTCGGTTCACCTACGACCTTCCGGCCAAGCGTGCGAGCGCGGTCATCACGATCAGCGAGTTCTCGAAGGCCCGCATCGTCGCGACCCTCGGCGTTGATCCGGAGAAGGTCCACGTCGCCTACCTGGGGTACCAGCCTCTCGCCGCCCCTCCGAATCTCGGTGCGCGCGAGGACTTCCTCCTGTACCCGGCACGCTTGTGGGCGCACAAGAACCACAGCCGCTTGATCGAGGGAGTGGCGCTGCTGCGCAACGAGCGACCGGCTCTCCGACTCGTACTGACCGGCGACCCGGGCGGGCACTCTGACGAGCTGCCGGAATGGGTGGACAACCGAGGGCTGGTCTCGAGGGATGAGCTCAACGACCTGTACCGGCGGGCAGCCTGTCTGGTGTTCCCCAGCCTGTACGAGGGGTTCGGGCTGCCGCCGATCGAGGCGATGTCGTTGGGGTGCCCCACCGCGGTCGCCACGTCGGGTGCGCTCCCCGAGGTGTGCGGTTCGGCCAGCGAGTACTTCGACCCGACCAGCCCCGCTGACATCGCCCGTGGGATCGCGAAGGCGCTCGATGGCTCCAGCAGGCTGTCCGCGCTCGGTCCCGAGCACGCTGCCTCGTTCACGTGGAAACGCTGCGCGGAGGCTCACGTCGCGGTGTACGGGTCCGTGGCGAGGTCGCGATGAACGAGAAGACCGCCCTGATCACAGGCATTGCCGGCCAGGACGGCGTCTACCTGACGCGGTTCCTGCGCGCCAAGGGCTACCGGGTGGTCGGGTCGTCCTCTCCCGGCAGCGCGAGCCTGGCTCGGTTGCGCCCGTATCTCGACGGGGTCGAGATCGTCCCGGCGGACGTGCGCGACGGCGTCGCCATGCACGACCTGCTCGTACGTACGAGACCTGACGAGATCTACAACCTCGCCGCGATGAGCTCCGTGGGCGCCTCCTGGGAGCATGCCGAGGAGGTCGCGGAGGTCAACGGTGTGTCGGTGCTTCGCACGTTGGACTGGTTGTTGCGCTACCGGGACGAGTTCACCACCGCGCCCCGTTTCTATCAGGCGTCGAGCTCGGAGATCTTCGGCCTCGCGGTGCAGCAACCGCAGGACGAGTCGACGCCGCACTATCCGCGAAGCCCTTACGGCGCCGCGAAGAGCTTCGCTCACCACATCACCGTGAACTATCGGGAGTCGTACGGTCTGTTCGCCTGCAATGGCATCCTGTTCAACCACGAGAGCCCCCTGCGCGCTACCGGGTTCGTCACGAGGAAGATCACCAGGGCCGTCGCAGAGATCAAGCTCGGGCTGCGGACGGAGCTCTCCTTGGGCAACCTTGACGTCCGGCGTGACTGGGGTTTCGCCGGCGACTACGTCGAAGCGATGTGGCTGATGCTGCAGCAGCCCGAGCCCGAGGACTTCGTCATCGCGACCGGTGTCGCATCCTCGCTCCGGGAGTTCCTCGAGGCAGCCTTCGCGTACGTGGACATCGCGGATCCCTGGGAGCACGTGCGCCAGGACCCCGCGATGTTGCGGCCTGCCGACGTTCCACAGACCTGGGGCAACCCCGCGCTGGCTGAGAAGCGCCTGGGTTGGTCGCCTAGGACCTCGCTCACAGCCTTGGTCGCGCACATGGTGGAAACCGACCTGGAACGTCTGCGTACCGGTGTCGAAGAGGCGCCCGCCCTACTCGAACCAGCGAGCCTGGAAGCATAGGGCTCACGTTGGGCATCGGTCCCTCCCTCCCCGTCACTGCTTGCACGCGGCCGCGTCACCGATAGGCGCGTTGCCTAGACCGGCGCTGGGTCGTCACCGTCCGCTCGCCTGGCTGCCTCGGAGGGGTGGAGCCGTACGCGCAGAATCGCGTTGGCGCAGCCAGGTACGTATGCTGACCCATGCTCGTCACCCGACCGGAAGGACACCGTGAAGCCCACGAAGCGGTCAACCGGCGATCCCCAGTCGGACGTACCCACTTCAGCCGATGTCATCGTCGTGGGCGCCGGCCCCGGAGGCTCCACCACCGCGGCGTACCTCGCCCGTGCCGGCCTCGACGTCCTTGTTCTTGAGAAAGCCCACTTCCCCCGCGAGAAGGTCTGCGGCGACGGCCTGACGCCGCGCGCGACCCGCGAGCTCGTCAAGCTCGGCATCGACACCTCCACCGAAGCCGGATGGCTGCGCAACAAGGGGCTTCGCATCTACGGAGGACGCGTCGAGCCGTTCGAGATGCCGTGGCCCGAGCTCGACGACTTCCCGAACTACGGCCTCGTACGACCCCGCGCCGACTTCGACCAGATCCTCGCCGAGCACGCCCGCAAGGCCGGCGCCACGATCGTCGAGGGCGTCACGGTCACCGAACCGATCCTCGACTCCGCCGGCCGCATCAAAGGCGTCAAGTCCAAGGACGGTGTCAAGTTCTCCGCGCCCCTCGTCGTCGCCGCCGATGGCAACTCCTCCCGACTGTCGGTCGCCATGGGGCTCATCAAGCGCGACGACCGCCCGATGGGCGTGGCCGTGAGGACCTACTACACCTCTCCCCGCCACACCGACGACTGGCTGGAGTCCTGGCTGGAGCTGTGGGACGGCGAACCCGGGAAATCCAACCTGCTGCCTGGCTACGGCTGGATCTTCGGCATGGGCGACGGCACCTGCAACGTCGGCCTCGGCATGCTCAACACGTCCGCCGCCTTCGGCAAGACCGACTACAAGGACCTGCTCAAGCGCTGGCTGGACAACACGCCTGAGGATTGGCAGTTCCGCGACGATTTCCGGACATCCGAGGTGCGCGGCGCCGCACTCCCGATGGGCTTCAACCGCCAGCCCGCCTACACCCGCGGCCTGCTGCTCGTCGGCGATGCCGGCGGCATGGTGAACCCGTTCAACGGTGAGGGCATCGCGTACGCCATGGAGTCGGGCCGCTACGCCGCCGACCACATCGTCGACGCCGTCCGCCGCGGCCTCGGCACGCCTGGCGCCGAGCGCGCGCTCGAGGCGTACCCGCGCACGCTCAAGCAGGCCTGGGGCGGCTACTTCCGCCTCGGGGGCATCTTCGTCAAGCTCATCGGCGACCCGCGGATCATGCGGCTGGCCACGACGTACGGTCTGCCGCACCCGACGCTGATGAAGCTGGTCCACAAGATGCTCGCCAACCTCACCGACCATCCCAGCAGGGATGCGTACGACCGAATCATCAACACCCTCACGAAGCTGGCCCCCTCGGCATGACCTCGGGGCCGGTTCGTGGTGAGATGTGTGTGCCCTCAGGCGTACCGTCGCAGCTCAGCGTGGCGGTGTCCGCGCACGGGGGTCAGGTCGCCCACCGCACGCCTGACGCGATAGAAAAGACTCACCCGCTCGCGATCGGAGTACAGAGATGAACGTCTACATACCGGTCTTGGGACTGATGGCTCTCGCGGCGCTGTTCCTGGGAGTCTCAATCTTCGCCAGCGTCCACATCGGGCCCGCTCGCTACAACAGGGCGAAGTACGACGCGTACGAGTGCGGCATCGAGCCGACGCCGCAGCCCATCGGCGGCGGCCGGTTCCCGGTGAAGTACTACATCACCGCGATGCTGTTCATCGTCTTCGACATCGAGATCGTGTTCCTCTACCCGTGGGCTGTGGCGTTCAACCAGCTCGGGGTGTTCGCGTTCTTCGAGATGCTCCTGTTCGTGGTGACGGTGATCATCGCCTACGTCTACGTGGTCCGCCGTGGCGGACTGACATGGGAATGAGGTGAGCTGAATGGGTATCGAGGACAAGCTCCCGTCCGGAGTTCTGCTGACGACCGTCGAGGGCGTCATCGGTTGGCTGAGGCAGGCGTCGTTCTGGCCGGCCACGATGGGCCTGGCATGCTGCGCGATCGAGATGATGGCGTTCGGCGCCCCTCGCTTCGACGCGGGCCGCTGGGGCCAGGAGGTCTTCCGCGCCTCGCCGCGCCAGGCCGACCTGCTCATCGTGTCGGGCCGCGTGAGCCAGAAGATGGCTCCCGTCATCCGTCAGGTGTACGACCAGATGCCGAACCCGAAGTGGGTCATCTCGATGGGCGCCTGCGCCTCGTCGGGCGGCATGTTCAACAACTACGCGATCGTCCAGGGCTGCGACCACATCGTGCCGGTCGACGTGTACCTGCCGGGCTGTCCGCCGCGTCCGGACATGCTCATCGACGCGATGTTCAAGCTCCGCAAGGGTGACGTCGCCCACCACGCGATCGGACCCAACCGCATCGCTGAGGACGAGGCAGCCGAGCAGGCCGCTCTCGTCGCCCCGAGCACGCTGGAGATGAAGGGGCTCATGCGATGACAGAGCCGAACGCCGCCGACCTCGCCGAGGTCTCCGACGGCACGTCCGCCGAGCAGCGCGTGACCCGCAAGGGCATGTGGGGGCAGGGCCCGGGCGACACGTCCGGCTACGGCGGCATCGTGCGCTCCTTCGAGCGGTTCCCGCGCACCGACCGTCCGTACGGGTCGTACTTCGACGAGATCGTCGACCGGCTTCACGGCCTGCTGCCCAGCGTCGACCTGGACCACGTGGTCGTCGCACACGACGAGCTGACGATCTTCGTCCCGAAGGCCGACCTGCTCGACGTGCTCACCGCCTGCCGCGACGACGCCCTGCTGCGCTTCGAGGTGTGCGTGTCCGTGTCGGGCGTCCACTTCCCGGATCTGGTGGGGGAGGAGCTGCACGCCGTCTACCACCTGCTCTCGATCACCCACAACCGTCGCGTACGGCTCCAGGTCACCTGCGCCGACTCCGACCCGCACATCCCGAGCTCCGTGCCGACGTACCCGATGACCGACTGGCACGAGCGCGAGACGTACGACATGTTCGGCATCATCTTCGACGGCCACCCTGCGCTGACCCGGATCCTGATGCCCGACGACTGGGAAGGCTTCCCACAGCGCAAGGACTACCCGCTCGGCGGCATCCCGGTCGAGTACAAGGGCGCGGTCGTGCCGCCCCCGGACCAGCGGAGGAGCTACTCATGACGGACGAGTCGGTCGGCACCGTCTACGTCGCCCAGGGCGGCGACTGGGACGACATCGTCCGCGGCCAGGCGGACCGCGGCGACGAGAAGATCGTCATCAACATGGGTCCCCAGCACCCGTCGACCCACGGCGTGCTCCGGCTGATCCTCGAGATGGACGGCGAGACCGTCACCTCGCTGCGCCCCGGCATCGGCTTCCTGCACACCGGCATCGAGAAGAACATGGAGTACCGCACCTTCGCGCAGGGCTCCACGTTCGTGACCCGCATGGACTACGTCGCCCCGATCTTCAACGAGGTCGCGTACTGCATGGCCGTCGAGAAGCTTCTCGACATGAAGGTGCCGGAGCGGGCCGATGTCATCCGCGTGCTGTTCATGGAGCTCAACCGGATCTCCAGCCACCTGGTCGCGGTCGGTACGGGCGGCATGGAGATCGGCGCCCTGACGATGATGACCATCGGCTTCCGTGAGCGCGAGATGATCCTCGACTTCTTCGAGGCCGTCTGCGGCACCCGCATGAACCACGCGTACATTCGTCCGGGCGGCGTCGCCATCGACCTGCCCGACGACGGCCTGCCGCGCCTCAAGGGCGTCATCGACTGGCTGCACAAGCACCTGTGGGAGTACGGGGCGTTCTGCAACGAGAACCCGATCTTCAAGGGCCGCATGAAGGGCGTCGCGACGCTCAACCTGACCCAGTGCATGGTCTACGGCGCGTCCGGCCCGGTGCTCCGCGCCGCCGGTTACCCGTGGGACCTGCGCAAGTCGCAGCCGTACTGCGGCTACGAGACGTACGACTTCGACGTCATCACCTGGGACACGAACGACGCGTACGGACGGTTCCGCATCCGGGTCGCCGAGATGACCGAGTCCCTCAAGATCGTCGAGCAGTGCTACGACCGGCTCGAGGCGACGACTGGCCAGCCGGTCATGGTCGAGGACCCGAAGTACGCCTTGCCCGGGCAGCTCACGGTCGGCGCCGACGGCCAGGGCAACTCGAACGAGCACATCAAGCACATCATGGGCTCCTCGATGGAGGCCCTGATCCACCACTTCAAGATGGTCACCGAGGGCTTCCGGGTGCCGGCCGGACAGGCGTACGTCGCGATCGAGTCGCCGAAGGGCGAGCTCGGCTGCCACGTCGTCTCCGATGGCGGCACGCGACCGTACCGGGTCCACATGCGCGACCCAGGGTTCAACCATCTGCAGGCCGCGCCGGCGATGTGCGAGGGTGCGATGATCTCCGACGTCGTGGTGGCCGTGGCCAGCCTCGACCCGGTGCTGGGAGGGGTCGACCGATGAGCGGTCACGAGTTCGAGAGCTACTTCCCGGAGTCGGGATCCGTCGACCTGGCCGACTCCTCGACGAGCATCGACGAGACCACGTACGCGGAGCTGCGCGAGCTGGCCAGCCGCTACCCGCAGCCTCGGTCCGCGCTGCTGCCGATGCTGCACCTCGTGCAGTCGGTCGACGGCCGGATCTCGCCGAAGGGCATCGAGGCGTGCGCGGAGGTGCTCGGCATCACGACCGCGCAGGTGTCGGGCGTCGCGACCTTCTACACGATGTACAAGCGGCGTCCTGCAGGTCAGCACCACGTCGGGGTCTGTACGACCGCGTTGTGCGCCGTGATGGGCGGCGACGTGCTGCTCGACACGTGCACCAAGCACCTCGGCATCGGCGTCGACGAGACCACGCCGGACGGCAAGATCTCGCTCGAGCGCATCGAGTGCAACGCGGCCTGCGACTTCGCCCC
>JADGPB010000099.1 GCA_017882655.1 Propionibacteriales bacterium | reverse complement strand
GCAACCACTAGCGGAATCAGACACTTCCGAGCGAAGAAGATTCGGTCGCTAAACGTCCGGTCTGCCGCGAGGAGGGGGTGTGATTTCGACGTGGCGGCTGAGGGGTGTACTGGGTATTGGTGAACCCTGAACAGATCGATCTCGACGCGCTCGTCGACACCTTCGCTTCCGAATGGCTCCGGTTGGGTGAATCGCAACTCGCCACGGAGATCGTCGCCGACCCTGTCTTGGTCCTCGGCCCCGAGGGGACCACGCCCGTCCCCCGCTCGGCATTCCTGGCCGCAGTCACCGCGCGCTCCAAGGCCGTCAAGGACAGTGCGGACTCGATCACGACCCTCGCCGGAGCGAGCGCTCATTCGCTCGGCGACCGGATGGTGCTGGCCACCATCAGCTGGAGCTTCAGCCATGGCGACACCGCCACCACGCTGGTCAGCGACTTCCTCCTGCAGCGGGAGGGTCCCCACCCACTGCGCTGCGTGGCCTACCTGCCGCGAACAACGTCCTTGACCACCTGGAGTGAACCCGGCGTTCCACCGGCGCATCGAGTGCGCCGCCGACCAATGCGCGCTCATGCCGCGATCCGAGCGGGTGTCGAGGGCAGGCCCCTTGACTTGAACTAGAGGGTCGACCGTGCGGCGAGACGCCTATTCCCCCAGCCCCGTACCGAGCTGCCGCGCGGTTTCGATCCAGCCGTGGTCCAGGGGCACGAGCTTGAGCTTGCCGGCGACTTCGGTGAGCGGTACGAGCTCGAAGCCCTCGCCGCGCGCTGCCGCCATCACGCCGAACTCGCCGCGCGCCACGGCGTCGGCCGCCACCGTACCCAGCCGGGACGCGAGCAGCCGGTCGGCCGCGCACGGGATGCCGCCGCGTTGTACGTAGCCGAGGATCGTCACCCGACTCTCGAGCCCCGTCGCCGCCTCGAGCTCGCGTGCCAGCTTGAACGTGTGCTCGCGCTGAGCATCGACCACGTTGGCCAGGTGGGTCCTCGCGGCACGCTGCCCCTCGCCCGTCTTCGACGACTTGACCAGCAGCTCCGCGGCCACGTAGTCGGCGTTGTCACTGACATCCCGAGCACCCTCCGCGACCGCGACCACGCTGAACGTGCTGCCACGCTTGAGCCGTGCCGTGATGGTGTCGCTGACGTTCTCGACCGAGTACGGGATCTCGGGCAGGAGGATGACGTCCGCACCGCCGGCGATCCCCGCGCCCAGCGTGAGCCAGCCGGCGCGGTGCCCCATGATCTCGGTGAGGATGATCCGATGGTGGCTGTGGGCCGTCGAGTGGAGCCGGTCGATCGCCTCCGTCGCGATCTCCATCGCGGTCGCGAAGCCGAACGACGTGTCCGTACCGGCGATGTCGTTGTCGATCGTCTTCGGCAGCGTGATCACGTTGAGGCCGGCCTCCGACAACCTCAGCGCGTTCTTCGCCGTACCGCCCCCTCCGAGCATGACCACCGCGTCGAGCTTCAGCTTCTCGCAGTTCTCGATCACCGTGGCCCGCATGTCGCGGATCTCGCCGTCGATGCTCATCTTGTGAACCTTGTCGCGACTGGTGCCCAGGATGGTGCCACCGATCGTGAGGATGCCGGAGAGTGCTCGACCGTCCAGCGGGATGTGCCGGTTCTCGACGAGCCCGCGGATACCGTCCCGGAACCCGATCAGCTCCATGCCGTGGTGACCGATGGCGGCCTTGCCGAAGCCGCGGATGGCGGCGTTCAGGCCAGGGCTGTCACCGCCAGCGGTCAGGATCCCGACGCGCTTACCCATGTGACGCCTCCTCATGACGAGACCTTCAGGCTATCGGCGCGGGATTCCCTTGGGCAGGGGTTGCCCTTCGGCAGGGGTGGCTTCGACACCGGCAGCCGCCAGGCTGTGCCGCCCGTGGCCGATCCGTCGCGGCCACCAGAACGCGTCGCCCAGCAGGAGCGCGAGCGCCGGAACGAGCACGGTGCGTACGACGAGGGTGTCGAGCAGCACGCCGACGCAGATGATCACGCCGATCTGGGCGAGAGCTACCAGCGGCAGCACTCCCAGTACGGCGAAGACCGCTGCCAGCAGGATGCCCGCGCTCGTGATGACGCCACCGGTCGCGGCGAGCGAGCGGATCATGGCCTCACGAGACCCGTGGTCGCGAGCCTCTTCGACGGCTCGTCCGACGAGGAAGATGTTGTAGTCGACGCCCAGGGCGACGAGGAACACGAACGCGAGCAGCGGTGTGGAGTCGTCCATGCTGGAGAAGCCGATGACCTTCGTGAACAGGACCCAGGACAAGCCCAGGCTCGACACGTACGTGACGAGCACGGTCCCCACGAGCACCAGCGGCGCGACAAGGGAGCGGAGCAGCACGACGAGTGCGATGAACACCAGCCCGAGGATGAGCGGCAGGATGATGCCCCTGTCTCTGGCTGACGCGTCGTTCGTGTCGAGCGCCCGTGCCTCTGTCCCCCCGACATGGGTCTCCGTCTGTCCGGCCACGGCGGTACGGATGTCGCGGATGGCCTGCTGCGACTCACCCGACGAGGGGGTCGTCTTCAGCGTCACAAGGAGCTCGGTCACTCCGCCGCCCGTCGGGCCCGGCCGTACGGTGTCGACGGCGCTGACCGTCTTGATCGCGTTCGTCACCTGGGTGGCATCGGCCGTCGTGTACACGCGGGTCGGGTCGACGCTGCCGGCGTTGAAGCTCTGCGCGATCCGTTCCGCCGCGACGATGGCCTCCGGGGTCTTGATGAACTGCTGCGACTGCGACAGCCCGGTCTTCAGCCCCAGCACCGGCAGGGCGAGAACGACCAGTACGACGAGGGTCGCCGCGGCGAACACCGCCGGACGCTTCGCCACCGCGTCGCCGACCCGGCGCCAGAGTGACTTGGCCTCGGTCATCGCCTCGTCACCGGACCTCGGGATCCGCGGCCAGAACACCCACCGGCCGAAGCAGACCAGCGCTGCGGGCAGGGCGACCATGACGAACGTCGCGGCGACGACCACGCCGATGGCGCAGGCGAGCCCGAGGCCGCGAGTGGCCGGGAACAGGGAGAGCACGATCGACAGCAGTCCCACGAAGACCGTGACCGCGCTGCTGGTGACCGTCTCGACCGTACGGCGCCAGGCGCGCGCCATCGCCCGCCGCCGGTCCTCGGTCCGTCTGAGCTCGTCCCGGTAGCGGGAGATCAGCAGCAGCGCATAGTCCGTACCGGCACCGAAGACGAGCACCGACAGGATCCCGGTCGTCGACTGGTCGAACGACATGCCCAGAGCATTGAGCGTGTGGGTGGCGGCCGACGAGGCCACCTGGTCGGCAAGCCCGACGATCGTGAGCGGGATGAGCCAGAGGACCGGGCTGCGGTAGGTGACGATGAGGAGGATCGCCACGACCAGCGCTGTGGTCCCGAGAAGGCGGAAGTTGGCTCCGTCGAACACCTTCGCGAGGTCCGCGCTGATGCCCGCCGGCCCGGTGACCTGTGCGGCGACCCCGACGGGACGTCCGACCTCGAGCACCTTGCGGATCTCGGAGACTGCGTCACGAGCCGCAACCGCTGACGTACCGGCCACAGTGAGCGTGGCGACCGCCGCGGTTCCGTCCGTCGAGGGGATCGCAGGACTGGCCACAGTGACGCCGGCCACGGAGGTCATCGCGTCGAGCCGTCCCTTGGCGTAGGCGAGGTCGGTCCCGGTGAGTGGCTCCTTGTCGCGGCTGAACACGATCACGGCCGCCTGCGAGTCGGTGTCCGGAAGCGCCTGAGCGAGCTGCACCGCGGCGCGCGAGTCGGAGCCGTTCGGATATCCGTCGGTGGGCAAGGCATCATGGCTGGCGGAGCCGATGAACCCGATGACGAGACCTGAACCGAGAACAGCGACCACGGCGATGACAGCGGCCCACATACGGGATGTGAGCACTCGAGCGATGGCGTGCATGTGACTCCTCTAGTACGATGACTCAGTAAGTACCTTATCAGATTGCTAAGTAGGTGAGTGATATTACACAGACGCCGAGCCCATGGGCAAGCGATGCCGCCCGCCGACGCAACGCCCCACCCCTCGAGGGAGAGGTGCGCGGGCTGCGTGAGTCCGACACGTTGCAGCTGATCATGGATCTCACTGACGTGTCCGGTCTGCTGCCCCATGCGATCGCCCGTCGGATGGGTCTCGGCGAGTCGGAGCTCCACTCACTACGGCATCTGCTGGCGGGACCACTGGGGCCCAACGACCTCGCCCGTACGCTCGGCGTCACGTCGGCTGCCTCGTCAGGGATCGTCGACCGCCTCGAGTCCCGGGGCCACGTGTCGCGGCATCCCCACCCCACAGACAAGCGCCGCACCGTTGTCGCCATCAGTGACTCGGGCCGCGCCGAGGTCATGGCCGAGCTCCGTCCGATGTTCGAGGGACTGGTCGCCGCCGACGCTCGCCTGAGCGACGAGGACCGCCAGGTCGTCGACGCCTACTTGCGCGACATCATCGCGGCCGTCCGCCGGCTGCTCTGATCAGAGCATCTTCTCGACAGTGTTGAGGTTCCGGGTGGTGGTGGCCGCCTTGAACTTCTTGGCCGACGTGGCCTTCGAGAACGGAGTGTCGAGGGTGCTCCCCTTCGGACAGCGCCAGTAGACGACACGGCCAGACGCCTTCACGTTCTCCATGTCGCCCGCGTCGATGCCATCCAGCTCCCTAGCGGTGGTCACTGCGTCGCAGAACACCACGTACCGGTGGTGATCGTCGTCGGTCTCGAAGGGATAGCCCTCCACGATCGACGCGAGCTCGTCGTGGGAGAACACCTGAACATGCGCGTCGTACGAGAACGCCGTGCTCAGGGCAGCCTCGACCTTCGTCTGCAGGGGAGCTGCCTTCTCCTCGCTCACGCAGGTCACGTTGCCGCTGGCGACGTAGGTCTTGACGTCGGTGAGCCCGAGGTCGCCCAGCACCCGCTTGAGGTCTGCCGACGGAACCTTGACGCCCCCAACGTTGACGCCCCTCAGAAAGATCGCGTAGCGCATGGGCACGACCGTACGGCGTCGGGGCCGGGGTCGACCAGCCCGTGGCGGCTAGGCTCGCGGCGTGCGACAACTGTGGCTGCGCTGGCTAGGCCTGCTGGTCTTCGTCGTCGTGCTCGGCGGGATCTTCGTACGGCTCGGGGAATGGCAGATCCACCGCCTCGAGCAGCGGAAAGAGACCAACGCCGTCGTCGTCGCCCACGAGAACAACCCCGTCGTGCCACTCTCGCAGCGCGGCTACGCGGTCGTACAGGACGGCGACCAGTGGCAGCGCGTGACGGTCACCGGCACGTTCGACACCAGCCACCAGCTGGAGGTCCGGTACCGCTCGAACGACGGCGCCACGGGCACCGAGGTCGTGACACCGCTACGCACCACCGACGGCAAGACCGTGCTCATCGACCGCGGCTTCATCGTCCGGGCCGCGGGCGAGGCACCACCCGAGACGCTGCCCTCTCCCCCGTCCGGCACCGTGACCGTCGTCGGGCACCTGCGTCGCAGCGAGAACGGCCAGACAGAGGCGATCACCCCGGCCCTCGGCGCCGTACGGCTCATCAACGCGCCCGCGATCGGCGCCTGGATGGGTACGGACCTGGTGGACGGCTACATCGGCCTGCTCGAGATCACGCCGGCCCAGGACGGCCCCTTCGTGCCCGTCGTCACGCCGACCCTCGATGAGGGACCGCACTTCTGGTACGCGGTGCAGTGGTTCATGTTCACCGGCATCGCTCTCACCGGCCTCGTGGTCTTCATCCGAGGCGACATCGTCGCGCGGCGCAAGCTGAGGACCGCCAAAGCAAACGCCGCGGAAGAAGCAGTGCCCTCGGAGCCCGTCGCGGCCGTCGAGCAACCGTGAGCCTCGACGTCGCCGCAGGGTTGCTGAGCTGTCCCCACTGCCGCGGAACGCTCGAGATCGGCCCCGCCACCGCCCGCTGCCCCGAAGGACACTCCTTCGACGTAGCGCGCCAGGGCTACCTCAACCTGCTCCCCGGCCCGCAACCGATGAACGCCGACAGCGCCGCGATGCTCGAGGCACGGAGCCGGGTGCTGGGGAGCTTGTACGCCGACGTGGTGGCTCTGGTCGCACGATCGGCGGCCGATACCGGCGCGAGGGTCGTCGTCGATGCCGGAGCCGGCACGGGGCAGTACCTTGCGGCCGCCCTCGACGCGCTGCCTGACGCCATCGGGATCGCCACCGATGTCTCGGTCGCGGCAGCGCGGCGTGCGGCGAGCGCGCACCCACGGATCGCGTCGATCGCCGCCGACACGTGGCGGGGACTGCCGATCAGGGACGGCGCGGTGGACCTCGTCGCCTGCATCTTCGCGCCGCGCAACGTGGCGGATTTCGCCCGAGTGCTCGCTCCCGACGGGCACCTGGTCGTCGTTACTCCAGAGCCTGGCCATCTCCGCTCGCTGCGCGCCTCGTACCGGCTTCTCGATCTCGACCCTGACAAGGACGCACGCCTCGAGAAGTCGCTCGGCGGACTGTTCGAGCTCATCGCCTCCGACCGGCTCGCGCGACCGGTCGACGCGACGGCCGCGCAGGTCGCCGACGTCATCGCGATGGGCCCCAACGCCTTCCACGGCGCGCCCGTGACGACGTCGGAGAGGCTGGAGATCGACGTGAGGTGCCGCACGTACAGGCGGCTAGTGCCCCGCGTCTGAAGTTCCTGCACGGTCGCCGTGGTCTGGGTGCGTGCATCGCGAGACGCCGGAGGGTAGCCATACCGGTCGTCTGGTGACCGACGGCAACGCTGCGAGGTGCGCGCCCAGGGCGCGGCGACCGTCAAGGGTTTTCAGGCGCGGGGCACTAGAGCCAGACGCGTACGGCGATGACGACCTGCCACAACGCGAACCCGGCCAGGACGAGGGCTGACCCGATGTTGATCCGGCGGCGCCACGCGTCGTCGAAGCGGGTCCTCGTCGCTGAGACGACGGTCGCGAGGAACAGCCACCAGGCAGCCGAGCCGATGAAGACGCCCGCGATCATCGTCACCGGCGACACCGAGCTCTGGACCCCGGCCGCGAGCACGCCGAAGACGGCGATGAACGAGACGATCGTCGCCGGGTTGGCCAGGGTGAGAAGGACCGTGCCACCGAAGGCGGTCCACAACCCACGCCCATTCTCACGCGCCGCTTCGGCAGCGAGCGGCGCCCGCCAGGTGCGCCAGGCGAGGAAGAGGAGCAGGGCCGCACCGCCGAGCGCCAGCGGCACACGCGCCGTGGTGAGGGCGGCGATGAGCCAGGTGACGCCGAGAGCGCCGACCGTCCCGTACGTCGCGTCGGCGACGGCGGCGCCCAGCCCGGTGGCGAGCCCCATCCGGAACCCGCGATGAAGGGTGCGCTGGATCGTCAGCAGCCCGATCGGCCCCACCGGCGCGGCGACGGAGAGGCCGACGACTAGCGCCTTGACGAACACGATCGCGTCGAACATGGTTCGAAGCGTAGGGATTCCGCGGAGGTCGTCGCGGCAATATCCAATCCGGCGTGGGGCCGGCGGATCAGGCCTCGCGCGACTGATGGGCGAACTGCGCCGCGTACAGCTCGGAGTACAACCCGCCGGCTGCGAGGAGCTCGTCATGGCTCCCTCGCTGGACGATCTGGCCGCTCTCGACGACGAGGATCTGGTCGGCGG
>JADGPB010000098.1 GCA_017882655.1 Propionibacteriales bacterium | reverse complement strand
GTGGCCACCCAGCAGAACCTCAGTCTCGGGACCCTCCCCACGACGGCGACCGACCCCGAAAGCCTGGCGCTCTTGGCGTCCCCGGCCGGGAACAGTCTGCTCCAGGACGCGTACGCGTGGGCCGCACTCGGGAAGCAGCTGACGACCACGGACGCCTCCACCAACCTCACGGATACCAGTGCCTTGCAGGCTGCTCTGATGAGCGAATCCGTCCTCCTGAACCCGCGGTACGGCACGTGGGATGTGGCGGCCGCCGTGAGCAACGCCAGAGTGTCGTCGACCACCGGGTCGATGTCGGACCTCTCGAAGCAGCTAGTCACCAAGTGACCGAGAACGATGAGCTCCGTCGGCTCGTCGCCGTGATGCACGCGCTGCGTGCGGGATGTCCGTGGGACAGGGAGCAGACGCACGCCTCGCTGCTGCACTACCTCGTCGAAGAGGCCGCGGAGGTGGTCGACGCCGTGGAGACGGGGACTGACGACGACCTGCGCGAGGAGCTCGGCGACCTGCTGCTGCAGATCGCGTTCCACTCCGAGATCGCCTCCGAGCGGGACGCGTTCGACATCGACGACGTGGCGCGCGGCATCAATGACAAGCTCATCGCGAGGCATCCCCATGTCTTCGCCGGCGAGGATGCGCCCGACGACCTCAACGCCGTCTGGGAGCAGCGCAAGAAGGCGGAGAAGAACCGCGACAGCTCGCTCGACGGGATCCCTGTGAGCCTTCCCGTCCTCGCGCGCGCCAACAAGGTGATCATGCGAGCGCGCAGCCACGACGTACCGCTCGACCTGCCGACGGCGCCGATCGACGCGGCAACCGTGGGTACGGAGCTGCTCGCTCTCGCCTCTCGCGCCCAGGCATCGGGCATCGATCCGGAGCAGGCCCTGCGCGCCGCCCTGCGCGAGCTGGAAGCCTCGATCCGCGCCGAGGGTCGCTGACCTACAGCTCTCGTCGACGGAGGACCAGCACCGCCACGACCACCAGCATCGCGGCGGTGACCGCAGCGGTCAGCGTCGGCCAGACCCACACGGTGTCCTGCCCCATGGCGAACGAGCTGGGAGCCCCCACCAACCCAGCCGGCGACCAGCGCGCCGCAGGTCCCCACGCCGAGAGCGCCGCGAGCACCAACCAGACGGCGATGGCCAGCCCGGCCGTCGCGCTGGTCGAGTCCAGCAGCGTCGACAGCAGGATCACGGAAGCGACGCACCACAACGCGAGCACGAGCCATGCGGCGGTCGCGCGGATCAGCGATCCCAGTGGCGCCTCACCGAAGGCGACTCGCGTCGTGATGGCCATCACCACTGTGGCCAGGGCCGTCGGCACCACGACCAGTGCGTACGCGGCCGCGACCTTGGCAACGATGAAGGCTGCGGGCGTGAGGCCCTTGGACAGGGCGATGGCAGCCGTACCGCTCGTCCGTTCGCCGTTCACAGTGCCGCTGAACGACACGATGACCACGAGAAGAACCATCTGACCGAGGTTCTTCGTCCACTGCGCGTACGCGTCGGCGACAGTCGGGTCCGGGAGCGTCAGTGGCAGGTTGGCGACGGTGCCGATGAGGTACGGAGTCGCGAGGGCGAGGATCGGGCTGGCCACCGCGCAGAACAGAAGCATGAGCGGCAGCACGAACAGGCGCCAGGTCGCGGCGATCTCGCGGAGCTCCTTGACGAGGAACGGTCCGAAGCCGGTCATGCGTCACGCTGCACGAGGGAGACGAACACGTCTTCGAGGGAGGTCTCGATGGGCTCGAACCGTACGAGCCCCATGTCGAGGCCGGCGACGATCGCGGGCACGCGGCGTCGTGCCAGGTCTAGGTCGTTCACCGTCAGCTCGACACCTGACGGTGTGTCGACCATCCGGCCGACCCACGCCTCGTTCCCGAGGACGGTGCGCAGCCGGTCGGTGTCGCCAGTGACGTCCAGCGCGTACCGACTGCTTCCCCCGTACTGCGCCTTGAGCTCCTCGACGCTTCCCTGCGTGACGAGCCGGCCCTCGTCGAGGATGGCGACCTCGTCGCAGACCCGCTCGACGTCGCTGAGGATGTGGGTCGAGAAGAAGACGGTGGTACGACCGCGGAGCGCGGCCACCATGTCGAGGACGGCCTTGCGCCCGATGGGGTCAAGCGCCGAGGTCGGTTCGTCGAGCACCAGCAGGTCGGGAGCGCCGATCAGCGCCTGGGCGATCCCCAGCCGCTGCTTCATGCCGCGGCTGTACCCTCCGACCCGTTGCCGTACATCGCTGAGGCCGGCCAGCTCGAGGAGGCTCTCGGTGCGCTTCGCCAGGCGCGTGCCCTTGACGCCCACCAGCGAGCCGGCGAACCGGAGCACGTCCCGCGCCGACATCCAGGGGTAGAAGCCCGGCACGTCGGGCAGGAAGCCGATCCGGCGACGGAGCTGTGCGAGGTCCGAGTCGCTCGACGACCCGGCATCGTGACCGAGCACCGTGACGGAGCCGGACGTGGGCCGGGCGAACCCCAGCACCATGCGTACGGTCGTCGTCTTGCCCGCGCCGTTCGGTCCGAGGAACCCGAACACGGAGCCCTCAGGCACTGACATCGTGAGGTGGTCGACGGCCGTGTGCTCCGGGTACGCCTTGGTGAGGTCGTCCACGGACACGCTCAGGGTCATCGGTCGCCGTACAGGTCGTCGACGACGCGTGCCGTGGTGCTCGCGGCGTCAGGGTGCGGCGCGGTCTCGTCCACGGGCTTCGGCTTCCGGCCTGCGGCGAAGAACGCGATCGGGCCGACGAACTGCACCAGGCAGATCACTGCCCACGCCCACTTCGGCAGGGTGAGCCGCGCAGCGGGCGTACGGAACAGGACGATCCATGCCGCGGCGAGCAGCCCGAACTCGACCAGGGCAAGGGCAGAGATGAACACGATCGCGGTAGGGGTGAGCTGCATGTCGGATCCTCACGTCGGTGAATGGCTACATGGTAATACCTAGTAGTGGGTCACGCATAGTTATGGGACGCAGGTTTCGATCCGCCTCCTCCGCCGCCGGCATGCCTCATTAGTCTGAGGGAATGAGGTCCTTGGGGTTGACGTGGTGGTGAGGACAGAGGGTGGCGACCGGTTGAGTGCCGCTGACGCCTCGAATGTCCTGATGGATGCGAGGGACCAGGTCAACGTTTTCCTCATGGCCGGACTCCTCGGTCCTGGCGGCTTCATCTCTCAGGACGGTGTCGCCGATATTCGCCGGCTTCGGATGGCGATCGCCGATCGGCTCGGGGAAGGTGCGGCGCTGGGCTTGAGCCGATTCACTCAGCGGGTACGTGCCGATCGGCGAGGCCTGGTCTGGGAACACTGCGAACCAGAGCTCGCCCAGCACGTACGGGTGGTCGACGCGGTGGGCGGGGAGACCGGGCTGGCGCGTCTGTGCGCGTCGCTGATGACGACTCCGTTGCCGGACGATCGTCCCTTGTGGGAAGTCCTGGTCGTTCCGGGTGCATCGGCGAACGGGCCGGGGGTCGTGGTGCGCTTCCACCACGCGGTGGCCGACGGTGTGGGAGCCGTCGCCCTGGTCGAGCGGCTGTTCGGGCAAGGGCCGGTGCTTCCGCCCGTGCCCGATCCGCCCCGGATGAAGGCCGCTCGCCGGCACAGGGTGCGAAACGTGCTCACGAGCATCTCCCGGGTGGCGGCTGTGTTCAGGACAACTGTCCCGCCGACCGTGCTTCTCGGCCCGATCAGCGCGCACCGCGGGGCCGCGTTCGTGGATGTGGAGCTGGACCCGATCTCCCGTGGGGCCCGGGCAGCCGGGGGCACGGTCAACGATGCTCTCCTCGCGGCGGTCGCCATGGCCGTGGAGAAGTCCCTTCTGGCCGCCGGTGATCCTGTACCGGCGGCGATTCCGGCCAGTGTTCCCGTCGCGCTCCCGGACCGGGGCCGGTCCGGGAACGCGGTGGGCATCATGCGCGTCGAGCTCCCCAGCGGCGAACCAGATCCGATCGTCCGCCTGGCTCGGATCGCGGCGGTGACCCGTACCGCCAAGTCCGAGGCACGCGCACAGGGCACCTTCGAGTTCACCCGGACCCGGTGGGGATCACGGCTCTTCGCCTGGCTCGCCAGGCGCCAGCACTTCATCGCGCTGTTCGTCACCAACGTCCGCGGGCCCGAGGAACCGATGGCTATCGGCGGCGCACCGCTGGAGAGGGCATGGCCGCTCACTCCCATCCAGGGGAATGTCCGGCTCGGCGTTTCAGCGTTGTCCTACCGAGGACGGTTGGGCTGCGCCATCCACGTCGACGCGGATGCGCTCAGCGCCGATGTGATGGCCACGACGCTGCGCGACGAGCTCAGTCGGATCGCCACCTGACTCATAGCCAGGCTTCTGCCGAGAGCGGTCATGAGGCCGGTAGGCTGATCCCCGACATCGACCCATTGCTATGAAAGGGCACCCACGTGGCCAACATCGATTTCATCGAGGCACGCGAGATCCTCGATTCTCGCGGCAACCCCACTCTTGAGGTGACCGTCCTTCTGGAGGACGGCAGCCAGGGCCGCGCCGGGGTCCCGTCCGGCGCATCGACCGGCATCTTCGAGGCCATCGAGCTTCGTGACGGCGACAAGGCGCGTTACGGCGGCAAGGGCGTACTCAAGGCCGTCGACAACGTCCTCGAGCAGATCGGCCCGGAGGTCGCCGGCTGGGAGGCTTCCGAGCAGCGCGCCATCGACAACGCGATGATCGAGCTCGACGGCACGGAGAACAAGGGCAACCTCGGCGCCAACGCCATCCTCGGCGTCTCGCTCGCCGTGGCCCACGCCGCCGCGGACTCGGCCGACCTCCCGCTCTACCAGTACGTCGGCGGCCCGAACGCTCACGTGCTCCCCGTCCCGATGATGAACATCCTCAACGGTGGCACCCACGCCGACTCGAACGTCGACGTCCAGGAGTTCATGATCGCTCCGATCGGCGCCTCGTCGTTCGCCGAGGCGATCGAGTGGGGCGCCCGCGTCTACCACTCCCTCAAGGCCGTGCTGAAGTCCAAGGGCCTCGCGACCGGTCTCGGCGACGAGGGTGGTTTCGCGCCGAACCTCGAGTCGAACCGCGCTGCTCTCGACCTGATCCTGGAAGCCATCACTGCGGCCGGCCTGACGCCCGGCAAGGACGTGGCGCTCGCGCTGGACGTGGCCGCGTCGGCGTTCTGGAACGAAGACGGTACGTACTCGTTCGAGGGCTCGAAGAAGACCACCGACGAGATGGTGGCGATCTACGACGAGTGGATCGACGCATACCCGCTGGTCTCCATCGAGGATCCGCTGAACGAGGAGGACTGGGAGGGCTGGGTCAAGTTCACCGCGCAGGTCGGTGACAAGATCCAGGTCGTGGGCGACGACCTGTTCGTGACGAACCCGAAGCGCATTGCCAAGGGCATCGAGATGAAGGCCGCCAACGCTCTGCTGGTCAAGGTCAACCAGATCGGCACGCTGTCCGAGACCCTCGACGCCGTCGACATGGCGCACCGCGCCGGCTTCCGCTGCATGATCAGCCACCGCTCCGGCGAGACCGAGGACACGACGATCGCCGACCTGGCCGTCGCCACCAACTGCGGCCAGATCAAGACCGGTGCGCCGGCCCGTTCCGAGCGCGTCGCCAAGTACAACCAGCTGATGCGTATCGAGGCCAACCTCGACGACGCAGCTGAGTACGCCGGCGTGAACGCGTTCCCGCGCTTCAAGGGCTGAATCTGTGGCTGAGGGGCGACGCGGCGACCGTAGGTCGGGCGGACCCGGGCGTGCTTCGGCGCGGCCGGGTGCGACCCGGCGACGCCGTACTCGCCCCTCGGCGACCGACGCGCAGCAACGTACGGATTCGGGGCTGAGGCTTCCTCGCCTCACTGGCGGGATGCAGATCACGCAGCGAGCCGTCGCGCTCCTCGTCGTGGTCGGGCTGCTGGTCATCAGCTACGTCGGCACGATGCGGATCTATCTCGACCAGCAGAGCGACATGGCCACGGCCAGGACGCAGATCGCCGAGCGCGAGGCGACCATCGCCCAGCTCCAGGACGAGCTGTCCCGCTGGAACGACCCCAGCTACATCAAGGCGCAGGCCCGCGAACGCCTCGGTTGGGTCCTGCCGGGCGAGGTCGGCTATCGCGTCATCGGCACCGACGGCAAGGTCGTCAGCGGCGAGGTCGGCTCGATCAAGGGCAACAACGACCCCGCGAACCAGGCCTGGTACGAGCGGATCTGGTCGTCGGTACAGACCGCCGACCAGCCGGTGGTCGTCGCACCGACCACCACGCCGGTCGCGACCGTGACGCCCCCCGCCCCGGCTCCCTCGGCGTCCACGACCAAGAAGCGATGATGTCGATCACGAAGAAGCGATGATCGAGCGGATCGGCGGCTCCGACGAGGCGACGATCGCCGCGCAGCTGGGCCGTACGCCCCGTGGACTTGCCGGTATCGCCTGGCGCTGTCCCTGCGGCAAGCCGGGTGTGGTCGCCACGTTGCCGGCGCTGCCGGACGGCACGCCCTTCCCGACCACGTACTACCTCACCTGTCCCCGCGCCGCTGCCGCCTGTTCGACCCTGGAGGCAGAAGGGGTGATGCGAGACATGTCGGAGCGGCTGGCCATTGACGAGGAGCTGGCGGCTGCGTACCGGGCCGCCCACGACGCGTACCTCGCCGACCGCCTCGCCCTGTCCGGGGAGCTCGTCGTTCCCCAGATCGAAGGCGTCAGTGCCGGTGGAATGCCGGACCGCGTCAAGTGCCTCCATGCCTTGGCCGCCCACGCGCTGTCCGCCGGACCGGGCGTCAACCCGCTCGGCGACGAGACGGTCGCGCTGCTCGGCGAGTTCTGGACACGTCCCTGTCTGGAGGAGGGCTGATGCGCGTCGCCGTGATCGACTGCGGCACGAACACGATCAGGCTGCTCGTCGCCGATCCTGGTCCGGGCATGAGCCTGAGCGAGGTCGACCGGCGCCTCGAGCTCGTACGTCTCGGTCAAGGCGTCGACGCCACCCGGCGGTTCCACCCCGATGCGCTGGCTCGTACGTTCGCGGCGGTGGACACGTACACGGCACGCATCCGCGAACTGGGCGTCGACCAGGTGCGGTTCCTCGCCACGTCGGCCGCCCGCGACGTGAGCAACCGGGACGAGTTCTTCGATGGTGTACGCGACCGGCTGGGTGTGGACATCGACGTCATCACCGGCGACGAAGAGGCGCGGCTCTCGTTCCTGGGGGCCCTCTCCGGCGGACCGATCGCGGCTGGACCGGTGCTCGTCATGGACGTCGGTGGCGGCTCCACCGAGCTGATCCTCGGAGACGTCGACGGCTCCGTACGGGTCGCCCGTTCCCTCGACATGGGGTCAGTACGGATCCGCGAGCGCTTCCTGGCGGGCGACCCACCGACGGCCGCGGAGGTCGGAGCGGCCCGGGCATTCGTCGACCAGCTCCTTGACTCCTCGGGCATCCCGCTGGCTGAGGCGGCGACCTGGATCGGCGTCGCCGGAACGACGACGAGCCTGTCCGCGATCTCGCAGGGGCTGACCGCGTACGACCGCACGCGGGTCCACAACTCGACCGTCGGCGTGGACGAGATCACGCGCCTGTCCGAGCAGCTGCTCGCGACGCCTGTCGACGAGGTGCTCGCGACGTACCCGATGCTCCAGCGCCTGCGCGCCGAGGTCATCTGCGCCGGCGC
>JADGPB010000097.1 GCA_017882655.1 Propionibacteriales bacterium | reverse complement strand
GATCACCCCCGACCACCTCGTCGTCATCCATGACGAGCTGGACATCGACTTCGGCAAGATCCGTACGAAGTTCGGCGGCGGCGACAACGGCCACAACGGGCTGAAGTCGATCCGCGGCGCGCTCGGCACCGGCGACTTCTACCGAGTCCGCTGGGGGGTCGGCCGGCCGCAAGGTCGTCAGGAGCCGGCGGATTTCGTCCTCACCCCGTTCCCGAAGGCGCAGTCCGAGGATGTCGCCGTCGAGGTCTCCCGCGCCGCCGACGCCGTCGAGTGCCTGGTCATGTACGGCCTCGACGCGACCCAGCAGAAGTACAACTCGTAACCCCTGCTGGGCCCCTGCGGTGATCCACCGCCACCTGCCGGCCCGCGTTGACAGCGATGAGGCGGGTTCACCGTCAACTCCGACGAACCGCTGGAATATGTCGAGATCTTCTGCCCGCCGAAACCGGACAACGTGTCCGGCGAGTGAGGAAACGCTCCCTCGCCGGGCGGTTTGAGCCAAACGACGGTACCGAGATGGCGCTTCTCGGCCCACGAGTGGCCTGACACCTGGCGCAGCCTTGTCGTACAGCGCGGGTAGGGTTGGCGGCCGTGACGGTGAAGGCTCTGGTGGATGTCGTAGCGGCGGACCGGGTGGTCGGGCGCTGCATCGATGACGCCCGGAACCGACTGCCGGTTCTTGACGTGACGGCGCCGGCGGCGCTGCGGCCGCTGCTCGCCGCGGTCTTCGCCGAGCACGCGAAACGTACGGTCCTGCTGGTCACCAGCACGTACCGCGAAGCCGAGCAGCTGACCGCTGAGGTCTCCTCGGTGCTCGGCTCCGACGCGGTCGCCTACTACCCCGCCTGGGAGACCCTCCCGCACGAGCGGCTGAGCCCGCGCTCCGACACGGTGGGTCGGCGGCTCGCCGTCCTGCGACGCATTGTCGGCACCGACGAAGCCCCGCGGCCGAAGGTGGTCGTGGCGCCCGTACGGTCGCTGCTGCAGCCGCAGGTCAAGGGCCTCGGCGACATGCGGCCGGTCACCGTGAGGGCCGGCGAGGACTACGACCCCATGGATCTGGCGCACGACCTCGTCGACGCCGCGTACGTGCGGGTCGACCTCGTCGAGCACCGTGGTGAGTTCGCCGTACGTGGCGGCATCGTCGACCTGTTCTGCCCGACCGAGGAGCACCCGGTCCGCATCGACTTCTTCGGCGACACCGTCGAGGAGATCCGGGTCTTCGCGGTCGCCGATCAGCGGTCCGGCGACGTGACCCGAGACCATGTGGTCGCGTACCCATGTCGTGAGCTCCTGCTGACGCCAGAGGTACGCGAGCGGGCCCGGTTGCTCGGCGAGGCGCACCCCGAGCTGCTCGACATGGTCGACCGCATCGCCGCCGGCCATGCCGTCGAGGGCATGGAGGCGCTCGCTCCCGCGCTGGTCGACGGTCTCGAGCTGCTCGTCGACGTCGTCGCCGACGACACCCTCGTCCTCGTCTGCGACCCGGAGCTCGTACGGACCCGCGCCGGCGACCTCGAGGCCACATCGCAGGAGTTCCTCGCAGCATCCTGGGCCGCGTCCGCAGGTGGCGGCCAGGCGCCGATCGACCTCGGCGCCGCTGCGTACCAGTCCCTGTCCGCCGTACGCAGCCACGCTCTCGCGCGGGGGCTGTCGTGGTGGTCGCTGTCGCCGTTCGCCGCCTCGCCGGACGAGGACCACGCGCCGCTGGAGTCGGAGGACGGCGGGATCGTCGACCTGTCGGCGATCGACGTGACCGGGGTCGACTCGCGTACGGTCCCGGCGCGGGCAGTCGAGTCGTGGCGCGGCGACATGGAGGCGGCCGTCGACGACCTGCGCGAAGCGGTCGCCGGGGGACACAAGGTCGTCCTGACCGCCGAGGGGCACGGCCTCGCGACCCGCCTGTTCGAGATGCTCACCGAGCACGGGGTCGGAGCCACCAAGGTCGAGGACCTCGACGGGGCCTTGCAGCCGGGACTGGTCACGATCACCACCGCCGCCTTCGCCCACGGGCTCCGATTCGACTCGGTCGGCCTGCGCCTCTACACCGCGTCGGACCTTGCCGGGCAACAGGCCGCCGACAAGTCGGGGCGCCGCCTGCCGAGCCGTCGCAAGAAGCAGATCGACCCGCTGGAGCTGAGCCCCGGCGACCCGATCGTCCACGAGCACCATGGTGTCGGGCGCTACGTCGAGCTCGTACAGCGCACCGTTGCCGGCGCGACCCGCGAGTACCTGGTCATCGACTACGCACCCAGCAAGCGCAACCAGCCGAACGACAGGCTGTACGTGCCGATGGACCAGCTCGACCTCGTCACCCGCTACGTCGGCGGCGAGGCGCCCGCGCTCGACAAGATGGGCGGTGCCGACTGGAACAAGCGCAAGTCTCGCGCCCGCAGGGCCGTACGCCAGATCGCCGCCGAGCTCATCAAGCTGTACGCGGCGCGTCAGGCCTCGATCGGACACGCGTTCGCCCCCGACACGCCCTGGCAGCGCGAGCTGGAGGACGCGTTCACGTACGTCGAGACGCCCGACCAGCTCGTCTGCATCGACGAGGTGAAGCGCGACATGGAGAAGGTCGTGCCGATGGACCGGCTCGTGTGCGGTGACGTCGGCTACGGCAAGACGGAGATCGCGGTACGTGCGGCGTTCAAGGCCGTACAGGACGGCAAGCAGGTCGCGGTCCTGGTCCCGACGACGCTGCTCGTCCAGCAGCACCAGGCGACGTTCTCCGACCGGTACGCGAGCTTCCCGGTCACGGTCGCCTCGCTGTCGCGGTTCCAGACCGACTCCGAGGTCAAGGCCACTCTGGCGGGCATCGCAGACGGCAAGGTCGACGTCGTCGTCGGTACGCACCGGCTGCTGTCGAGCGAGGTGAAGTTCCACGACCTCGGCCTGGTCATCATCGACGAGGAGCAGCGGTTCGGGGTCGAGCACAAGGAGCAGCTCAAGAAGCTGCGGCTCGACGTCGACGTGCTCGCGATGAGCGCCACCCCGATCCCGCGCACGCTCGAGATGGCGATCACGGGCATCCGCGAGATGAGCGTCATCGCGACGCCTCCCGAGGAGCGCCACCCGGTGCTGACGTTCGCCGGGTCGTACGACGAGCGGCAGGTCACCGCGGCGATCCGCCGCGAGCTCGCGCGAGAGGGGCAGGTCTTCTTCATCCACAACCGGGTGCAGTCGATCGACCGTACGGCGAAGCAGATCGCCGAGCTCGTCCCCGAGGCGCGGGTCGCGACCGCGCACGGCCAGATGTCCGAGCGAGAGCTCGAGCAGGTGATGGTCGACTTCTGGGAGCGCCGGTCAGACGTGCTGGTGAGCACGACGATCATCGAGGCGGGCCTCGACATCTCCACGGCGAACACGCTGCTCATCGAGCGCGCCGACCTCCTCGGCCTGAGCCAGCTCCACCAGCTGCGCGGGCGGGTGGGCCGAGGCCGTGACCGCGGGTACGCGTACTTCTTCTATCCCCCGGAGAAGGCCCTCACCGAGAACGCGCACGGCCGACTCGCCACGATGGCCGCGCACACCGATCTCGGGTCAGGCATGGCGATCGCGCTGAAGGACCTCGAGATCCGTGGCGCCGGCAACCTGCTCGGCGGCGAGCAGTCGGGCCACATCGCCGACGTCGGCTTCGACCTGTACCTGCGACTCGTCGGCGAGGCCGTCGAGGACTTCCGCGGAGACGCGCCCGAGCCTGAGGCCGAGATGCGGATCGAGCTCCCGATCGAGGCGCACCTGCCGGTCGACTACATCGAGTCGGAACGGCTGCGGCTCGAGATGTACAAGCGGCTCGCCGAGGTCCGTACCCCCGACGACCTCGCCGCCTTCACCGCCGAGCTGGAGGACCGGTACGGGGAGACGCCCGAGCCCGTACAGGCCCTTCTCGCCGTCGCGGCGTTCCGGCTGCTGTGCCGCGAGCACGGTGTCACCGAGGTCGTGTGCGGGCCCAGCACCGTACGGTTCGCCCCCGCCGGTCTGCTCGACTCCCGCGAGCTTCGGCTGAAGCGTCTCTACCCGGGCACGATCATCAAGGAGAGGCAGATCCTCGTTCCGCGACCGACCACCGGGGCCCTGCCCAAGCGGCCGGTCGACGGCCTCGGCCTCGTCGAGTGGGCGAGCCAGGTCGTGACGAACGTGTACGAGACCACCCACGCTGTCTCGATAGTCTGACGCCATCATCTGAAAGGGAACCCCGTGACTCGACTCCGTGCCGCTGTGTCCGTCCTCGCGCTCGTCGTAGCCGTCCTCCTCGGCGGCTGCACCCAGGCAACGCCGAACACGACGGCCGTCGTCAATGGCGTCGTGATCCAGGAGAGCTCTGTCAATGAGATGGCCGAGGCATTGGTGTCGTCGGGGGCGATCAGCACCTACGCGGTTGCCCGATCATCCGCGTCCGCGAAACTGATCGCCGGGGAGGTCGCTCGCCAAGTGGCGCGTCAGAACGGCATCACCCTCGCGCCAGCCGACATCTCTTCGCTGTCCACGAGCAACCCCACCTATGCGACGTTCCTCGCGTCTCCGCTCGGCGAGGAGTTCGCGATGAATCACACGGACGCGGTGCAGGTCACGAGCGAGGTCTCGGACTGGCAGGCCGAGTTCGCGGCCGTGAACGTGGATCTGAATCCCCGGTACGGCACCTGGCCGGCCTTTCTGGCTGAGCTGGCGTCGACCACTGCGGTGACCCCGCCGACGGGCTCGATGTCGGTGGTCTCGGGGTCCTGACGACATGGCTGCGGACGTGACGGGGGAGGATCAGCTCCGCCGGCTCGTCGCCGTGATGCACGCGCTGCGTGCGGGTTGTCCGTGGGACAGGGAGCAGACGCACGCGTCGCTGCTGCACTACCTCGTCGAAGAGGCCGCCGAGGTGGTCGATGCGGTGGAGACGGGCACCGACGACGACCTCCGCGAGGAGCTGGGAGACCTGCTGCTCCAGATCGCGTTCCACTCGGAGATCGCGTCCGAGCGCGACGCGTTCGACATCGAGGATGTGGCACGCGGGATCAGCGAGAAGCTGATCGCGAGGCATCCCCACGTGTTCGCCGGCGAGGAGGCACCCGACGACCTCAATGCCGTCTGGGAGCAGCGCAAGAAGGTGGAGAAGCAGCGCGACAGCTCGCTCGACGGGATCCCGGTGAGCCTGCCCGTCCTCGCACGCGCCAACAAGGTGATCTCTCGGGCCCGCAGCCACGACGTACCGCTCGACCTGCCGACCGAGCCCATCGACGCCGCGGCCGTGGGCGCGGAGCTGCTCGCACTCGCTTCCCGCGCGCAGGCGTCCGGTATCGATCCCGAGCAGGCCCTCCGCGGCGCGCTACGAGAGCTGGAGTCGTCGATCCGCGCCGAGGGTCGCTGACCTACAGCTCTCGCCGCCGCAAGGCCAGCACAGACCCGACCACGAGCATCGCGGCGGTCACTGCAGCGGTCAGTGCGGGCCATGCCCAAGCTGTCTCGCTCCCCATGGCGAGCGCCATCGGGGCGCCCACCAACCCGGCCGGCGACCAGCGAGCCGCAGGGCCCCAGGATGAGATCACCGCGAGCGCCACCCAAGCGGCGATCGCCAGTCCGGCTGTGGCGCTCGCCGAGTCCAGCACGGTCGACAGCAGGATCACCGCGGTGACGCACCACAGGGCGAGAACGAGCCACGCCACAGTCGCGCGGAGCAGCGTTCCCACAGGCGCCTCCCCGAAAACCACTCGCGTGGTGAGGGCCATCACCAGCGTGGCCAGCGCCGTTGGCACTGCGACCAGCGCGTACGCAGCCGCGACCTTCGCAACGATGAATGCCGCCGGAGTGAGCCCTTTCGAGAGGGCCATCGCAGCGGTGCCGCTCGCGCGTTCGCCGTTGACCGCGCTGCTGAACGACACGATGACCACGAGTAGCGCCATCTGACCGAGGTTCTTCGTCCACTGCGCGTACGCGTCCGCGACCGTCGGGTCGGGGAGCGTGAGCGGCAGGTTGGCGACGGTACCGACGATGTACGGGGTCGCGAGCGCGAGCAGCGGGCTCGCCACGGCGCAGAACAGGAGCGTCAAGGGCAGCACGAACAGCCGCCAGGTCGCCACGATCTCCCGCAGCTCCTTCACGAGGAACGATCCGAAGCCGGTCATGCGTCACGCTGCACGAGGGAGACGAACACGTCTTCGAGGGAGGTCTCGATCGGCTCGAAGCGTACGAGCCCGACGTCGAGTCCGGCGACGATAGCAGGCACGCGGCGTCGCGCGAGATCAAGGTCGTTCACCGTCAGCTCGACCCCCGATGCCGTGTCGATCATCCGGCCGACCCATGCCTCCGCGCCGAGGGTGGTGCGCAGGCGGGCGGTATCGCCGGTGACATCGAGTGCGTAGCGGCTGCTGCCCCCGTACCGCGTCTTGAGCTCCTCGACGCTGCCCTGCGTGACGAGGCGGCCCTTGTCCAGAATGGCCACCTCGTCGCAGACACGTTCGACGTCGCTGAGGATGTGGGTGGAGAAGAAGACGCTGGTACGACCGCGCAGCGCGGCCACCATGTCGAGCACGGCCTTACGACCGATGGGGTCCAAGGCCGACGTCGGCTCATCGAGTACCAGCAAGTCAGGGGCGCCGATCAGGGCCTGTGCGATGCCCAGCCGCTGCTTCATGCCGCGGCTGTAGCCGCCGACCCGCTGGCGTACGTCGCTGAGGCCGGCCAGCTCGAGCAGACTCTCGGTGCGTTTCGTCAGCGTGGTGCCCTTGACGCCGACCAGCGAAGCGGCGAACCGCAGCACGTCGCGCGCCGACATCCACGGATAGAAGCCCGGCACGTCGGGCAGGAACCCGATCCGGCGACGGAGTCGCGCGAGGTCGGTGTCGTTGGACGACCCGATGTCGTGGCCGAGCACGCTGACCGAGCCGGACGTGGGCCTGGCGAACCCGAGCACCATGCGGACGGTCGTCGTCTTGCCTGCGCCATTGGGACCGAGGAAACCGAACACCGAGCCCTGCGGGACGGACATCGTGAGCCGGTCGACGGCCGTGTGCACCGGGTACGCCTTGGTGAGGTTGTCCACCGACACGCACTGGGTCATCGGTCGCCGTACAGGTCGTCGACGACGCGCGCGGTGGTGCTCGCGCTGTCAGTGTGTGGCGCCGTGTCGGGGACCTGCTGCGGCTTGCGCCCCACGGCGAAGAACGCGATCGGGCCCACGAACTGCACGACGCAGAGCACAGCCCACGCCCATTTCGGGAGGGTGAGTCGCGCGGTGGGGGTACGGAACAGAACGATCCAAGCTGCGGCAAGCAGCCCGAACTCGATGACGCCAAGCGCAACGATCAGGGCGATCTCGGTACTGGTGAACTGGTGGGCCATGTCGGCTCCTTATGTCGGCAACTGACTACATGGTAATACCAAGTAGTGGGTCACGCCAGTGTGTCGACGGGGATCGGAGATTCGACGCCGGGTCCTCGATCCCGGCGGCCGCCGGGAAGATAGGCTGATCCCGACATCGACCCATTGCTAGGAAAGGCACCCACGTGGCCAACATCGATTTCGTCGAGGCACGCGAGATCCTCGATTCTCGCGGCAACCCCACCATTGAGGTCACCGTCCTTCTGGATGACGGCAGCCAGGGCCGCGCCGGAGTTCCGTCCGGTGCGTCGACCGGCATCTTCGAGGCCATCGAGCTTCGTGACGGCGACAAGGCGCGTTACGGCGGCAAGGGCGTCCTCAAGGCCGTCGACAACGTCCTCGAGCAGATCGGCCCGGAGGTCGCCGGCTGGGAGGCCTCCGAGCAGCGCGCCATCGACAACGCGATGATCGAGCTCGACGGCACGGAGAACAAGGGCAACCTCGGCGCCAACGCCATCCTCGGCGTCTCGATCGCC
>JADGPB010000096.1 GCA_017882655.1 Propionibacteriales bacterium | reverse complement strand
GCTGCGAGCCACGAGCTACCAGTGGGACCGGCCGTTCATCCTCGACTCGACGCTCGTGACCAAGACCTTCGGCATCGAGGCGAGGCCGCTCGACGACGCCCTGCGCGATGTGCTGGCGGCGGCACGGGCCACCGCCTAACAACCTGTCGCCCGTCACGGCGAGTCGCACGGCACGGACGACACATGACGCAGGACGCAAAACCGGCGTCCGGGGATCTCGGCGGTTAGCATCGGCTCATGCCCAAGGGGATCCCGAACCACGAGCGCCGATCACTGCCGAGGCTCACCGGCGAGGAGCGGTCGAGCGTCGGCAAGCAGATGCGCGAGCAGTACGACGAGGGGCTGAGCATCCGGCAGATCGCCAGCAAATACGGGCGCTCGATCGGCGGCACGCGCCGGCTCCTGGAAGAGAACGGTGTCGTCTACCGGGGGCGGGGCGGGGCGAACCGGGCCGCCACCGTATAGGTCGGCACTGGCGGGGCGGGTGGCGACCGTCAGAATGCACGCTGTGCAACTTTCCGCTCCTGGTCACCCCTGTCCCGATCGGGATTGCCGTGTTGTGAGTGTCGTACTAGGCGACCGTTTGCTCGTCGAGGGCAGTTCTGAGTGAACGCGGTGACCCCAACCGGGGTGAACCTGTACTACGAGGAGCACGGAGCCGGCGAACCGGCCTGCATCCTCGTCCCGGGCTTCGCCGCCGACGCGGGCTTCTGGGCCGGTGTGGTCCCCGCGCTGGCCGCGGAGCGGCGGGTGCTCGTCCTCGACCCCCGCGGCGCCGGGCGCAGCGACATCCCCGACATCGCCTACGCCCTCGGTGACCTCGCGCAGGACGTGCTGGCGGTGCTGCGGGCGGCGGATACGGGCCCGGTCGACGTCGTGGGTCACTCCTTCGGCGGGCTCGTCGCGGCCCGGCTGGCCGCCGAGGAGCCATCCGGCGTCAGGTCGGTCGTGCTGTTCAATCCGTTCCTTCGGTTGCCGCTCGGGGCCCGGCTCGCGCTCACGGCGGCCGGCATGTTCTACCGCTCGGATCCCTTCCCGATGCGCGAGATGGCCACTGCCCTGCTGCCCTGGCTGTACTCGTGGCGCTTCCTGGAGGAATGGCTGCCCGAGCTCATCCGGGTGTCGGTGGAGAACCCGCATCCCCAGCCGCAGATCGGGTTCGAGCGCCAGCTCGCCGCGCTGGTGGACGCCGACGCGTCGGCGTGGGCGAGTCGCGTCGGCGTCCCGGCCCTCGTCGTCGCAGGCGAGCGCGACCTCATGGTCCCCCCGGCCGTTGCGGCGGCCGTGGCGGCCGAGCTGCCGCGGGCCGACCTGGTCACGGTGGCCGGGGCGGGGCACTGCTCGCCGGTCGAGCAGCCGCAGGAGTGCGCCAGGATTGTTCTCGATTTCCTCGCAGCAGGACAATGACGGTCAACCGTCGGCCTCCCGAAGGGGCTCCCGAAGGCTTGGCCGCCGCGGGTCTCGGGCGCCAGACTCACGGCCAGCCGACGCCCGGTGCAGGGGCTTCCGCGACGAGAACCTGCCCGTTCCGGCTTGCTATCGCCGCTTCGATGCCTTCGATGCCGCGCCATTCGTTGGCCAGCATGAACAGCGTCCGTCGACCGGGGCCCCCGAGCATGCACGCAAAGCCGGCTCGGTCGAGCGCGAACCTCTGCAGTATCTGGCCCCCTTCGCGGACCCGTATGACTTCACCCTCGGGATCTCCGTCGCGGCCGGTGTGCGCACGGGTGTCCGCAGACTGAGCCCAGACTGCGCCCTCCGCGTCGAGGCAGATCCCGTCCGGGCCGATGCCGTCGGCCCAGACACGCCGGTTCGACAGGCTGCCGTCGCCGGCGATGTCGAACGCGGTCAGGCGACCGGCGAAGGACTCAGCAATGATCAGCGTCGAGTTGTCCGGCGTGACGACCATCCCGTTGGGGAACTCGATACCGCCCGCCACCTGTCGCGCCGAGCCGTCGGGCGTGACCAGCGCGATGATCCCCGGCCTGGGCGCCTCGCCGCCCAGGAAGTCGAAGCCGAACCCGTTGATGTAGATGTTGCCGCGGCCGTCGACGACGATCTCGTTCCAGCCGTGGTCGGCCACTTGGCTCGTGTCGGCATGTCGCACCGTGGACCCGTCGGGCTCGCGACGCGTGAGCTCCGGGCCGGTCACGAGGAGGCGGCCGTCGGGCAGCCAGTCGATGGACCACCCGAGACCGGGCGGGCCCTGTCCGACGACCTCGCTGTTGCCGTCCAGGTCGACCGCGACGATCTCACCCGTGCCCCAATGCGCGAACCACAACCGGCCCTCGTGCCAGCGGGGGGATTCGACATACGCGAGACCGCTCAGCAGGACTCGCGGTTCATGTTCATTCGACGGGGACATGCCGGCCTCCTAAAGATCGGCCGCGGCGGCGCGCCAGCGCCACGGAACTAGACGGTACAGTACCCGCCTAGTACTGGACGGTCTAGTACCCTCTGACCCATGGTGGCATCCCCATTCGTTCCCCAATCTCCCGGCGCGGTTGCCGACGCCGACGCCGACGCCGAGGAGCAGCGCGGGGCGACGCGCAAGCGCCGGGCCATCATCGAGGCGGCCACCACGGCGTTTCTGCGCAGTGGTTACCTCGGCACGAGCATGGATGAGATCGCCGCGAGCGCCGGCGTCTCGAAGCAGACCGTCTACAAGCACTTCGCTGACAAGGAGCGCCTCTTCTCCGAGATCGTCGTCGCCACCGTTAACGAGGCCAGCGATCCCGTCCACGCCGAGGTTCGCAATCTTCAGGACAGCGGCGACATAGAAGCCGATCTCCGCGACCTCGCGCGGCGGCAGCTCGCCCTGGTCATGCAACCGCGGATCATGCAGCTACGCCGGCTCGTGATCGGCGAAGCGGCCCGCTTCCCGGAGCTCGGCCGCACGTTCTACGAGCAAGGCCCGGGACGCACCATCACCGCCCTGGCCGCCACCTTCGAGAGCCTCGCGGCGCGCGGCCTGGTGCAGTTGGAGGATCCCCTGCTCGCGGCCGCCCAGTTCAACTGGCTGATCATGTCGGCGCCGCTGAACCACGCGATGCTTCTCGGCGACGACGGCCCGCCCGACCCGGCCGACCTGGACAAGTGGGCCGATGGAGGTGTTCGCACGTTCCTCGCCGCCTACGGCCGACACAGGACGCCGGCGCGTTAGGCGAGCCCACCAGTACGCGGGCTCGCCCCGGTCAAGGGGCGTCGTCCGCTGACTGCGAAACGCGGAGCATCGCAGCGTTCCGACCACTGACGCAGAATGAGTCGATGACTCTGAACGGCGCCACATGGCCGCAATGCGCGGACCTGAGTGGTCGCATCGCGGCGACCAGCGACCCGCGGCGGACGGGCTGAGTGGCCGGCCGCCCCGCGATCTTGACGGTCGACGACGACCCGGCGGTCTCGCGGGCCGTCGCCCGAGACCTGCGCCGCCGGTACTCCGAGAACTACCGCATCTTGCGGGCCGAGTCCGGCCGCGAGGCCCTCGATGCGCTTCGTGAGCTGGCCTTGCGCGGCGAGCGGGCGGCGTTGCTCCTCGCCGACCACCGCATGCCGGAGATGGACGGTGTGCAGTTCCTCGAAAAGGCGATGGACGTCTTCCCGATCGCTCGGCGGGTGCTGCTCACCGCCTACGCCGACACCGACGCGGCGATCCGGGCCATCAACGTGGTCGACCTTGACCACTACCTGCTCAAGCCCTGGGACCCGCCGGACGAGAAGCTCTACCCCGTTCTCGACGACCTCCTCGACACCTGGCGCTCCCAGGACCGCCCGCCGTTCGAGGGACTCCAGGTGGTCGGCCACCGATGGTCGGCGCGTTCGCACGACGTGCGTGACTTCCTGGCGCGTAACCAAGTGCCGTTCCACTGGCTCGACGCGGTCGAGGATGCGGAGGGGCGGCGACTCGTCGACGCGGCCGGTGGCGGCACCCCCGACACCCTGCCGCTCGTGCTCACGCAAGACGGGCGAACGCTCGTCGGTCCCGACAACCGCGAGCTCGCCGCGGCCATCGGGCTGGCCACGACGGCCGAGCTGGCGTTCTACGACCTTGTCGTGGTGGGGGCCGGCCCGGCCGGGCTCGGCGCGGCCGTCTACGGCGCGAGCGAAGGGTTGCGGACGCTGCTCGTCGAGCGGGAGGCGCCGGGCGGCCAGGCGGGGCAGAGCTCGCGCATCGAGAACTACCTCGGGTTCCCGGTCGGCCTGTCCGGCGGCGACCTTGCCCGCCGCGCGACCGTTCAGGCCCGTCGTTTCGGCGTGGAGATGCTGGCCACCACCGAGGTGACCGGCCTGAAGGCACGGGGCTCCGCCCGGGTGCTGCAACTGGCGGACGGCGGGGAGATCGGCGCCCATTCGATCGTGCTGGCGACCGGTGTCGCGTACCGGCGGCTCGACGCGCCCGGGCTCGACGAGCTGAACGGCCGCGGCGTCTTCTACGGTGCGGCGGCGACCGAGGCGGTCAACTGCCAGGGCGCGAACGTCTTCCTTGTCGGTGGCGCCAACTCCGCCGGCCAAGCGGCGGTCTACTTCAGCCGGTACGCGGGCTCGGTCACCCTGCTCGTGCGCGGTGACTCGCTGGCCCGCTCGATGTCGCGGTACCTCATCGACCAGATCGAACGCCTCCCTAACGTCAGCGTGCGCACGTGCACCGAGGTCGTGGCCGGCACCGGCGTCGACCACCTCGAAACGCTCCGGCTGCGCGACGTCAGGAGCGGTGAGGCAGCCGAGGTCGAGGCGTCCTGGCTGTTCATCCTCATCGGCGCGGCGCCGCTCACCGGCTGGCTCGACGGCACGGTGCGACGTGACGCGCGAGGGTTCGTGCTCTCCGGCCCCGACCTTCTGGCCGACGGGCAGCGGCCAGCCGGGTGGGATCTCGACCGCGACCCGTACTACCTCGAGACGAGCCTGCCGGGGGTCTTCGTCGCCGGCGACGTCCGTCATGAGTCGGTGAAGCGGGTCGCTTCGGCGGTGGGGGAGGGCGCGATGGCCGTGACGCTGGTGCACCGGTATCTGGAGAGACTATGAGCGAACGCCTGACCCCGGACGAACTGCGCACGCTGTTCCTGTTCGAGTCGCTCACCGACGATCAGCTCGACTGGATCGCCGCCCGTGGCTACGGGAAAACCTTCGACGGGCCGTCGGAGGTCTTCGTCGAGGGCGCGCCGGCAACGTGCCTCTACATCCTCCTCGACGGCGAGGTGCAACAGCTCCGCCGCAGCGGCGACGACGACGTCCTGCTCACCACCACAGCACAGCGTGGCGTCTACGCCGGGGCCGTGCGGGCGTTCGTCACCGTGCCCAACACACAGCAGCCCGACACGCAGCAACCCGACAGGCAGCTGCCCGACACGCAGCAGTACGTGAACACGCTGCGCACCACCGGGCCGGCGCGCTTCTTCGTCATGGACGCCGATGACTTCAGCGCATTCATGCGCGACCAGTTCCCGATGGCCACGCACCTGCTTGACGGCCTCTACCTCGGCCTGCGCAACGCCGAGCAGCAGACCCGACAGCGCGACAAGCTGGTCGCGCTCGGCACGCTGTCGGCCGGTCTCGCGCACGAGCTCAACAACCCGGCGGGGGCCGCGGTACGGGCGACCAGCACGCTGCGCGAGCGCGTCGCCGGGATGCGCCACAAGTTGGGCCTGCTCGCCGAGGGCAAGGTGCCGCCGACGCAACTCAGACGTCTGGTGCAGCTCCAGGAGGATGTCGTCGAGCGTGCCGCGAAAGCTCCCCGGCTGACTGCGCTGGAGGCCGCCGACCGCGAGGACGAGCTTTCCGACTGGCTCGACGACCACGGCGTCTCCGGCAGCTGGGAGCTCGCGCCGAGGCTGGTCGCGGGCGGGCTCGACGCCGGGTGGGCCGAGCAGTTCGCGGCCGACGTCGAGCCGGAGCTGCTCGAAGGCGCGATTCGCTGGATCGCGTACAGCGTCGAAACCGAGGCGCTGATGGGCGAGATCGAGGACGCGGTCGAGCGCATCTCCACTCTCGTGGCCGCAGTGAAGCAGTACAGCCACCTCGACCAGGCATCAGAGCAGGAGGTCGACGTCCACGACGGCCTGGAAAGCACGCTGGTGCTGCTCGGCCACAAGTTGCGCGGGGTCGAGATCGTCCGCGACTACGACCGGTCGCTCCCGCGCATCCCGGCGCACGGCGGTGAGCTCAACCAGGTGTGGACGAACCTGGTCGACAACGCCGCCGATGCGCTGGGCGGTCACGGAACGCTCACCCTGCGCACCGCACTCGACCACGACACGCTGCTCGTCGAGGTCCGCGACGACGGCCCGGGCATACCGCCGGAGGTGCAGAACCGCGTGTTCGAAGCGTTCTTCACCACCAAGGGCGTGGGCGCCGGGACGGGCCTCGGGCTCGACATCAGCCAGCGCATCGTCGTCCACGGGCATCGGGGAGACCTGCGGATGCATTCGACACCGGGCGACACCTGCTTCGAGGTGCGGCTGCCGCTGCGGCGCTGACTTGCCGGCGCCCAGTGATTCGAATCGCTCATGCCCGCTGCCTGCGCGAAACGTCGGCGTGCGCGGCGGCGAGGCGGCGCACCCCCTCGCGGAGCTCGGCGGGGTTCAGCACGTAGGGCAGGCGCAAGAACGGTTCCAGGGTCGCGTCTAGGCCGAACCGGGGACCGTTTGTCAGTCGCAGGCCATGGTGTTTGGCCGTGGTCATCAAGGCGGTGGAGATGGCGCCGTCGAGCGTCACCCATAGGCACAGACCCCCCGCCGGCTGACGCCAATGCCACCGAGGCTGGGAGGCACGCAGCGCGGCCGACAGCACGTCTCGGCGCACGGCCAGCTCGCGTCGGCGCGCGGGCAGGTGCTCCTCAGCGTGCGCGAGCAGGTCCGCGGCCACCAGCTGTTCGAGCACGGGGCCGGCAAGGTCGATGCTGTGGCGCGCGATGGCGAGCTCGGCGACCAGGCTGGGGGATGCCCGGATCCAGCCGACCCGGAGGCCACCCCAAAAGGCCTTGCTCATCGAACCTACGCTCACGACGCGGTCGTGTTCGTCGAGCGCCGCCAGCGGTGGCGGCACGTCGCCGCCGTCGAGGGCAAGTTCCAGGTTCGTCTCATCGATGACGAGCAGCGTCCCGGACTGGTCGGCGGCCGCCAGCAGCGCCGCCCGACCGGGCAGATCGAGTAGCGCCCCGGTCGGGTTGTGGAAGTCGACGATCAGGTACGCGAACTGAGGGCGGATCTGGCGGAACACCGTCGCAAGCCGGTCGAGGTCCCAGCCCTCCGAAGTGACGGGGAATGGCACCAGCCGGGCTGGGGTGGCTCGCAACGCGTCCAGCGCCGTGGGATAGGTGGGCTGCTCCACCAAGACGAGGCCGCCGCGGGCGAAGACGCTGCACGCGAGGAGGTGCAGGGCGCCCATCGCGCCGGCGGTGACCAGGATCTGCTCGGCGGATGTCACCACGCCGCGAGTGGTGTAGCGGGCGGCGATCGCCTCACGGAGCAGCGGCACACCCATCGGGTAGTACCCCCGGCTCACAGCGCCGCCGCGGCCGGCCAGCTCCCCGGGCAGGGCGGCCAGCGCGGCTGCCGCCGCTCCCTCGATCACGGTCGGGTCGGGAGCCGGCGCGGCGACGGCAAGATCGATGACGTCTTCCGCTGCGTACTGGCTCACTGTGGGAGACATACCACGACCAACCTGGGGTGGTAGCCTGCACTTCCTGCTGCTCAATCTCGTCGGGATGCAGGGCCGGCTCGTCGGGATGCGCGGCCGGCGCGGCCGCCAACCCCCCGTCCTGGGTCGCCGCGTTCGCGGCCGCTTCGGGCGTCCAGAAACGTTCCGCGGGCCCCCGGCCCCAGGCCGCGGCGTGCTTCTGGCGGCTGCGGATCGCGCCCGAGCTCACAGCCGACCTACGATTAGATCATGA
>JADGPB010000095.1 GCA_017882655.1 Propionibacteriales bacterium | reverse complement strand
ACTCACCTGACGCAACACTTCAAAGCCGGCTTCCCACACGTCCCCATTGCCCGAGCCGCAGCCCAGGCGACCGACGTCCACGACCTCAACGGACTGCGCGCTCTCGGCACCAGCCTGGCTGCAGGCTGACACCACCTCCCGGGCCTGGCAGAGAATCCCCCGCTCGGATCCGCCAGCTGCTCACCTCGCGACGGCGGCCGGGGGACCACATGGGCACCGGGTGCCACCGAGGGATGCCTATGCGTCAATCACGCCCGGATCCTCCGAGCGAGGAGGCGACATGGACTGGGGCACGCCGGCACAGCAGCGACGGGGAATCGTGCTCCATCGCCCGGCACGCCACGAACTCCTCCAACTCCTTGGCCGCCGCCCCGGCAGCGGGCGCAGACTTCCAGCCCAGGTAATCAGTGACGGCCCGCTGCATGACCAGGAGCAGCTGATCGAGCAGCTTCAGCAGGCGCTGGAGTCACGGGTTGTTATCGAACAGTCGCCACGTCGCTGTTCAAGGTCGGGAGCGCGCCGCACCTCCGGCTCGATAGGTGCTACGCGCCGGGCGACCCGCTGGCGAACGACGTCGCGCGGTGGGGCTGGCGTACGTGCCGCGACTCGATCCCACGGTGGACATCAAGGGGTACGGCGACGGTGTGCTTTCGGTGATCATCGTCTGAGGCGCTGGCATTGGTTCGACCCTTGATGGACTCAGTCGGTCCAGATCGCGGGAGTTGGTTCACACGTCCGCACCTGGCCCACCTGCCGGGCAGGCCGTATCTCGGTCGGTCCTGGTGGCGAGGCACGGGAGATTGGTCCGAAATCCCAGGAACACAGACCACTTGATCAACGGTCACTACCAGTATCGTGCCCCCGAGTAGCCCGAGCCTAGAGGTCCAGGTGGGCGCCCATGACGATCGTGCGTTCCGGGGGCAGGTGGAACACTTCGGTACGGTTCGCCGCGTTGTGTGCCATCCAGACGAACAGTCGCAGCCGCCAGTCCCTCGTGCGGGTGGCGCCCCGGGCGCTCAGGGTCAGGACCGACAAGAAGTAGTAGGCGTCCTCGGCGTTCACCTCCAGTTCGGGGGACGTGCCGATCGCCAGGGCGAGCCCCTTCGGGATGTCCTGGCTGTCGTTGAACCCCACGTGCACGGTGATGTGGACGATGCCGTCGTCCGCGTGGTCGAGGGAGTCGACACTAACGCGGTCCACGTGGCGGATGTGCGGCACGTTCTCGTTGACGATCTGGATGATCACGACGTGCTCGTGCAGGACGCTGTTGAAGCTCACGTGCGAGGACAGCGCCAGCGGTGTCGTGGTGCGGTTGGAGTGGAGGAACACAGCAAGACCGGGCACCCGCGGCACGCCTGTCTCCCGGATCATCTGCACGAACTCGTCGAGCGGCCCCTCCAGCTCTCTGCGCCGCTGGGTGAGGATGTCTGCACCCGTGCGCCAAGTCGTCATCAGGGTGACGATTACGGCCGCGATGGTCAGAGGCAGCCAGCCGCCGCTGACGATCTTCGTGAGATTCGCGGCGAAGAACGTGACCTCCAGGCCCCCGATGATGACGCCGTACGCGACGAGTTTCCACACCGCCCAGCGCCACACCGTCTGAGCCAGGAGCAGGAACAGCATGCTCGTCAGCATGAGTGTTCCGGTGACGGCCAAGCCGTAGGCGGTGGCAAGCCGGCTGGAGCTCCGGAAGACCGCGATCAGGAGCAGGACGCCGAAGAACAGGATCCAGTTGACGACCGGCAGGTAGATCTGGCCGCCCTCCTCCCGCGAGGTGTGTTTGACCGACAGGCGCGGGAACAGCCCGAGCCGGACGGCCTGGCGCGATACCGAGTACGCGCCGGAGATCACCGCCTGGGACGCGATGACGGTCGCCAGCGTTGCGAGGACCACCAGGGGCAGGGTCGCCCAGGACGGCGCTAGGTTGAAGAACGGGTTCTTGATCGTGGCGGGGTTGTCCAGGATCATCGCCCCTTGGCCGAAGTAGTTCAGCGCGAGCGCGGGGAACACGAGCGCGTACCACGCGGTCCGGATGGGCCGGGCCCCGAAGTGACCCATGTCGGCGTAGAGCGCCTCGGCCCCGGTGATCGTCAGCACGATGGCACCCATGGCGATGAAGGCCGTGAACGGGTGCTCGACGACGAACCCCAGCGCGTAGGTGGGGGACAGCGCGGCGAGGATCTGCGGATTGCGCACGACGTGAGGTATCCCGAGGATCGCCAGGACGATGAACCACAACGTCATGACGGGTCCGAAAGCCTTTCCGATCGCGTCGGTGCCCCATCGCTGGATGACGAACAGCACCGTGAGGACCACCACCGCGATCGGCAGCACGACTTGTTCAAGGGAGGGGTTGACCACGACGAGACCCTCGATCGCGGACATCACCGAGATCGCCGGGGTGATAACGCTGTCGCCGTAGAAAAGAGCCGCGCCGATCATGCCGAGCACCATGACGACCGCCATCCTGCGGCGAAATGGGAGCTTCTCGCGCAACAACGCGACCAGCGCCAGGATGCCGCCCTCGCCGTCGTTGTCGGCCCGCATGATCAGGACGACGTACTTGACCGACACGACGATCGCGATCGACCAGATCACCATCGAGATGACGCCGAAGACGTCCGCGGGCGTCGGCTTGACGCTGTTGTGGTCGATGCTGAAGACGGTCTGCAGCGCGTACAGCGGGCTCGTGCCGATGTCCCCGAAGACGACCCCCAGAGCCCCCAGCGCGAGCGCGAAACCCGTTCCCTGCCTGGCGAAGGGGACCTCGGTCATGCTGTTCTGCTTCGTCGGGTCGGACGGGGAGGGGTGCCCGGGGGATGACTCCGGTCGGGCGGGATCGCCAGAGTCCTTGCTGATGCTCACCCAGAATGGTGACACGCGCACGCGTCGGGGGCACAGTAGGGGCCCGGCTGCCGTTCGTCTGTCGCGCCTGGATGACGAACGTCCCGTGGGATCTGACGTATACGGATCCGGGGCGCTGGATCGTGACTGCGAACGACGCCGTGCGGACAGCGGCCGCTTGGTCGTTCCACGCCGAGGGAGACCCAGCCGCCGATGCCTGGGTCCGCGTCCACGCCCAGGCCGTCCTCGCCGGCGGCGCCACCCGCGTGGCCGGCAACCTGAGAAGAGCCGCCACCAGAGCCGGCCTGGAACCCGCCCAACGTGCCAACGCCGACACCTGCGCCAGATACCTGACCAACAAACGCGCCCACCTCGACTACCCAACCGCGTTGAAGGAAGGCTGGCCGATCGCGACCGGCATCATCGAAGGCGCCTGCAGACACCTCGTCAAAGACCGGATGGATCTGACGGGTGCCCACTGGGGACTACACGGCGCCGCAGCAATCCTTAAACTCCGGGCCTTACGCTGCAACGGCGACTTCGAGACCTACTGGCGCTACCACCTCGGCCAAGAACAGCGACGCGTTCAGCAGACCCGCTACGCCGACAATCTCATCCCCAAGCCGCATGAGGTCCCTTCAGAAGAGCCGCACCCGAATCATTTAGGGCGCCTTCGATAGTTCTCCTGTGGGTCAGCCCGCATCGGGACACGCTTGATCCTGGAAGCCTCACCGGTGGCGGGCCAGATCGGCGGCCCCGACGATCCCGGCGTCCGGGCCGAGCTCGGCGATGCGCACCTCCGCGGTCGGCCGGTGTCCCCGGCCGGTCAGGTGCCTGTGGAAGACGGCCTCCGTCCGTGCCAGCAGCAGCTCGCCCGCGGCGGACACGCCACCGGCGATGACGAACACACCCGGATCGAGTATCGCGGCCAGCTGGGCGATGCCCCGGCCGAGCCACTTGCCGAGCTCGTCGAAGCACCACAGAGCCGCCACATCACCGGCCTTCGCGGCCTGGGTGACCATCTCACCCGTAATGTTCTCAGCCCGGCCGTCGGCGAGTTTCAGCAGCTCCACCGCCATCGCTGGGGAGACGACGGCCTGCTCCTGGGCATCCTGTTCGAGCGCACTGCCACTGCCGTACTGCTCCCAGCAGCCCTGCAGGCCGCAGCCGCAGCGGCGCCCGTCCGGGACGACGTTGAGGTGCCCGACTTCCGCGGCGACGCCGTAGCGTCCCCGGACCAGTTCGCCGTCTATCACGATGCCGCCACCGATGCCGGTCCCGACGGTCAGCACGACGGCGTGTGACTCGCCGCGGGCGGCGCCAAACCGGGCCTCCGCCCAGGCGGCGGCGTTGGCGTCGTTCTCGACTACCACCGCCAACTCGAGCATGCGCTCCAGCGAGGTCCGCAGGTGTTCGTCGCGCCAGGCGAGGTTGGGGGCGAACATGACCGTCGACCGCTTCTCGTCGACGAAGCCGGCGGCGCCGAGACCGACCCCGACGCAGACGTGCTTGCTGGTCAGCTCGCGGATCGCGTCAGCGATCGCGTCCAGAGTCTTCGACGGATCCTCGGCCGGGGTGTCGCGGCGGGTGCTGGCGAGGATCCTCCCCTCCTGGTCCACCACCCCGGCGGCGATCTTCGTCCCGCCGATGTCGACGCCGATGGCCAGACTCTCCTTGGCGTCTTCGTGCGTGCTCATGACGTCCGCCGCGACAACTCGTGCCGGGCGAGGAGCTCCACGTCGACGGCGTCGAGCGAAGTGACGACGAGATCGGCTTTCGCGGCGGTGAGGAGGTCCTCGTCGTCGGCGCGGGCCAGGCCGAGCGCCGCCATCCCGCCGGCCTTCGCGGCCTCCACCCCGCTGGCCGCGTCTTCCACGACGAAGCAGTGCTCGGGGGCGACGTCGAGCTCGGACGCCGCGGTCAGGAAGATCTCCGGGTCGGGCTTGCCCTTGGCGAAGTCGCGCCCGGAGATGTCAGCGTCGATGAAGTCAGCCAGGCTCAGGCCGGGGCGTAGGAAGTCGTAGGTCAGGCCCTCCTTCTCAGCGAAGGTGTCCAGCCGAATCTTGCGCAGGAGGAGCCCCGCGTTCTTCGACGACGACGCAGCGGCCGTGACTATCCCGGCGGCCCGGACGGCCATCACGAAGCGCAGCGCATCGGGGTACGCCTCGAACTCCCCAGCCTCAATCAGCTCGATCACCATGTCCTGCTTGCGTGCGGCGTAGGTCTCAACGTGACCCTTGGCGTCGGGGACCTCGAAGTACTCCAGGGCCGCCAGCGCCCCGATCATCCGCGGCTTACCGGACATCACCTGCTGGTACACCTCTGGGCTGAAGGCCTCGGGCGACCACGTCGTCTGGTCGCGGATATCGGCCCACTCGCCCTCCATCAACACCCGCAGCGAGTCCTGCCAGGACCGTTCGTGGGGTGAGTCGACGAGGACCCCGTCGACGTCGAAGACGGCTCCTGCGAATCCTTGTGTGGGCATGATCGCTCCTTCGTATCGGGCGTGCGTTACCGGTTCGCCGGGTCGGGCTGGGGAGGCAGCGCGAACACACACTCGTCGCCCGCGCCCAGCTCGCGGACCTGGTCCCCGACGGCGATCCGCACCGGGGCCCGGAAGCCCTCAGCCCGGGCCAGTACCGTCAGTTCGACACCTTTGACGGAGATCCGGATCGACGTCTTGCGGAACTGCATCGAGAACACGAGACCGTCGAGCCGGTCGACCAGGCGCGGTTCGAAGTGCAGCACGCCGTCGCGGACGCTGCAGCCGAGGTAGCTGCGCTGGAGGAGATCCAGGGTGCCGGACATGACACCCATGTGGATGCCCTCCTTGGTGGTGCCGCCCTGCAAGTCGCCCACGTCGCTCTCCAGCGCCGCCATGAACCGCTCCCACGAGCTCTCCGGGTCTAAGGCGGCCAGCACGCCGGCGTGAGTGATCAGGCTCAGCGTCGACCCATGCGAGGTCCGCTGGTCGTAGTACTCGACAGTCCGCCGTGCCATGTCGGGGTCGTGAGCGTAGCCGAGCTGTTCGAACAACCGGCGGAGCTCGTCGGGGGGGAAGAGGAAGAACAGCATCACCGCGTCGGCCTGCTTGGTCAGCTGGTAGCGGTCGGGGTCGTCGCCCTCGGCCTTGAGGATTCTGTCGAGGCGCTGGATGTTGTCGTGCTCGGCGCGATAGCGCTCCCAGTCGAGCTCCTCCAGGTCGGCGTAGCCCTCGAACTGGCTGATGACGTCTTCGCCGTGGAACGGGACGAACATCCGCCGGCTCATGTCCTGCCAGGTGCGCAGCTCGTCGTCGGTCAGGCCGAGGCGGGCGCGCAGCGCGGCGCGGCGGCTCGCCGGCAGCAGGTCGAGGACACGGGGGGCGGTCTCGGCGATCCACGCGACCATGACGTTGGTGTAGGCATTGTTGCGCAGCCCGTCGTCCTGGGCGCCGGGGTAGCGCTCGTGGAACTCGTCGGGCCCCATCACGCCGTGGATCTCGTAGCGTTCGTGCTCGGGGTTGTAGTGCGCGAGGGAGGCCCAGAAGCGCGCGATCTCGAGCATGAGCTCGGCGCCGTAGTCGCGAAGGAACTCCAGGTCGTCGGTGGCCTGGTAGTACTGCCATGCGTTGTAGAAGATGGCCGCGTTGACGTGCCGCTGATTGTGGCTGTGGTCCGCGTCCCACTGGCCGGACAGCGGGTTGAGGTGGACGACCTGCGTCTCCTCGGTGCCGTCACTGCCGCTCTGCCACGGGAACATCGCGCCCTGGTAGCCGGCCTCCCGCGCCGCCGAGCGTGCCTCGGTGAGACGGCGGTAGCGGTACATCAGCAGCCCACGGGTGATCTCGGGCAGGCGGAAGTTGAGGAACGGGTAGACGTAGAGCTCGTCCCAGAACACGTGCCCGCGGTAGGCTTCGCCGTTGAGCCCGCGGGCCGGGACGCCGGCGTCGTGCCGGGCGGTATGTCGGGAGCAGACCTGCAGCACGTGGGCTGTGTGGAAGCGCAGCAGGAGCTGAACCCGGGGCTCGTGCGGCAGCTCCACGTCACAAACGTCCCACAGCTCGGCCCATGCGGCCTGATGCTCGGCCAGCGCCTCGGCGTAGTCGGGGTAACGCAGCACGTGGCGGCCGGCGGCGGTGAGGGTGTCCGTGATCGCGTTGTCGTGCGAGGTGAACAGCGCGACCAGCTTCTCCACGCGCACCGGCTCGCCGGCCGTGACGTCGAAGGCGAGGGTCTGCTGGATGTAGTCCTCCATCTGGTGCAGCGTGCGTTCGACCGGCATCTGCTCGCCAGCCTGGAAGACCCGGGTCCGGGCGGCCTCGGCGATGTAGATGTTCGACTGCCTGGTCTTGGACTTCAAGGCGATGGTCTCTGGGCCGAAGGTACGGGGGGAGACGGGATCGAGGTGGCGGCCCTCGAGCTCCTGGTAGCGTTCGACCATCTGGTTGGTCACCCGCCCGTCGAGCGCCGACACCACTTCGGCTCGCCCCGACCAGTTCTCCGGGGTAAACGTGAACTCGATAGCGGCCTGGTGGCTGTGCGCCATGCTCACGAAGCGGCGGCTGCGTAGCGTCGTCTCCCGGCCTGCTCGGTCTCGGAAACGCAGCTCGCGCTGCACCATCGCGAGCCGGATGTCGTAGTCGTGTCGATACGACAGGAGTTTCACGTTGTCGAGCCGGATCGCCTCGTCGCCCTCGATTCTCAGCTTCAGCACCAGCCAGTTGGGCAGGTTGACGAGGTCCTCGTTGAGCACGGGGCTGCCGCCAAAGATCGTGGTCTCGCGGTTGAAGCAGCCGTGGGCGTAGGTGCCCGGGTAGTGGACGGTCCCGGCGTCCTCCCACTCGGCCGTACCCCGGGTGCAAAAGTAACCGTTTCCGGTTGAGGTCAGCGCCTCGCGCAGGCCCTCGGACTCGGGGTCGAAATCGTCGTACGAGAAAGTGACGTCCTGCACGCGTCTCCTCCAATCGGCATCCGGGGCGAGTCAGCGCGCCAGCGTGCTCAGGAACTGCTCCACCTCGACGGTGGAGGCGAGAACGAAGTCGGCGGCGGTGGCTCGGTCAGCGACCTCCGGATCGGCGGCGTGGCCGACGATGATGCCGACGCC
>JADGPB010000094.1 GCA_017882655.1 Propionibacteriales bacterium | reverse complement strand
CCTCCAGCACCGTGATGTGGCCGGAGCTGCCGTCGAGGCGGATGAGCTGGCCGGTGACGAGCCGCTCGGTGGCGGCGTGGACGCCGACGACGGCCGGCAGCCCGTACTCGCGGGCGACGACCGCCCCGTGCGTCATCAGGCCGCCGACCTCGGTCACCAAACCGCCGGCCGTGAGGAACAACGGTGTCCAGGCCGGATCCGTACCGGGGCAGACGAGGATCTCGCCCTGCTGCAGGCCTGCAGTGGCCGGCGACAGCACGACGCGTACCCGCCCCTCGACAATGCCCGGCGACACCGGCGAGCCCATGAGGTCGCCGCCCTCGTCGGCCATCCCCTCGTAGAACGCCCGCCCGTCGCCGAGCAGCAGCCGCGGCACCTGACGGCGCCGGGCCTCCCGCCCGTACGCCTCCTTGTTCGCCCTCACGCGCCGCTGCAGCTGGCCCTCCGGCAAGGACCACGCCTGCTGCAGGTCGCCGAGGTGGCAGTACATGACGTCGTACGGATCGTCGAGGCGGCCCGCCTCCACCAGCTCTCGCCCTGACTCGAGCAGGGCACTACGGATCAGCGCGAACTCCCGCACGATCGTGAACTTCGGGGTCTCGCGGCCGCCGAAACCGCCCCGGATCGTACGGATCAGCCTGCTCACGGCGGCCGCCTTCACGCGCCCGGCCATCCCGCTGGCGGCAAGCTGGGTGACCAGCCGCTCGGTCGCCGCCTGCGCCACCTGCTTGCCCTCGGCGTACTCCACCGCCGGGCCCTTCGCGTCGTCCGGCAGCCCCACGTACGCCTGGAGCGACACGATCGCACCGGCTGGGTCGTCGCGCCAGCGCGCACGCCCGAGGTCGATCTCGCCGACCCCGCGGATGCCGTACTCGTCGAGGAACTCACCGATGGCCCGTTGAGCGACTGTCGGCAGCGCACCCACCAGGTACGCCGCGGACACCTCGGCGGCCGGTACGCCGAGCACTGCCTCGCGAGCCTCCGCGTCCGCCCGGATCGCCTCGGCCGCACGCCACAACGCGAGGTCCATCTCGGTGGTGACGTTGCCGTCGAGCGAGCGCATGGTCTCCAGCGCCTCGGGTCCCCCGACGATGCGCAGCACGTTGATCCCCGCGGCACCCACCGGCATGATCGGCCCGAACCGTACGAGCAGGACCGGGAACATCTCCTCCATCGACTCGTGGGTGGCCGCGATCCGCGCCTGCAACCGCTCTTCGGCACCCTGCACCGCTGACGCCTTCCGGAGGCGCGCCGAGACCGCGGTGACGAGCGCATCGCACTCCTCCTCGAGACGATGCCGTACGGCCTCGGGGTCGCGGAAGGACCGCAGCATGCCCGGCAGGATCCGGCGAAAAGGACGCGACAATCCGCGCGCCGACTTCAGCGAGATCGCCCCCCGCGGTGCCCATCGGGGCTCGTCGAGGGACTCGATGATCAGGCCCGACGGCGGGTCGGCCAGCGACAGGAGCTTGGGCAGGACCCGATGACCGACACCTGTCCGGTAGGCGAGGTCGAGGCGCATCCACAGCCGCTCACCTGCGACGCGCAGGATCGGCGAGTCGGCGAGGGTCGCCCGGGTCGGGAGAACGCTCCCGACCATCGCGTGGATGCCGCGTACGAGCAGCAGGATCGCGTCCTGCCCGATCGGCGTGATCGGATCGAGCACCCCTTGGAACGCTCCGAACGACCCCCACAGCCCGAGCTCGTCAGGGGTGTCGATGTCCTGCGGGAGCTGGTACAACGACGTGATCGCCCTCGCCTGCAGCAGCCAGAGACGCCCCTCGGCGACCGCCCACTCGATGTCCTGCGGCGACCCGTACTCCTGCTCGACCTCCACCGCGAGCCGCGCCACCCCGGAGAACTGCTCTTCGTCGAGCGACCACTCCTCGCCCGCCCGCTCGTGCGTCTCGATGCCGCCGCCCGCGACCGGGACGGTGATCACGGCCTTCTCGCCCCGCACCCGCTCGAGCACGTGGCCGCTGCGACTGCAGACGACGTGGTCCGGAACCACTTGTCCCGAGACCAGCGCCTCCCCGAGCCCGAGCGTGGCGTCGATGACCACCCGGTTGCGCGCACCGCTCAGCGGGTCGGCCGTGAACGCCACCCCGGATGCCTCGGACGCGATCTGGCGCTGCACGACCACGGCGAGCGCCACGTCGTCGTGGGCGATCCCGGCCTGCGTGCGGTAGCCGATCGCGCGCGCCGTCCAGAGCGAGCCCCAGCAGCGTACGACCGCGTCCAGGAGGGCGTCGGCGCCGAGGACGTTGAGGTACGTGTCCTGCTGGCCCGCGAACGACGCGTCGGCCAGGTCCTCAGCCGTAGCCGAGCTGCGGACGGCCACGGGCCCGTCACCGAGCGTGGCATGCGCCTCGCGGATCGCGGTCGCGATCACCTCGGGCACGTCGGCCGCCTCAAATGCCGCGCGGATCAGGGCGGATGCGCCGTCGAGGGCCGCGGGATCCGTGCTGTGGAGCCCGTGCAGGGCCGCCTCGATGACTCCGTCGAGGCGGTTCGCCGTGACGACGGCCCGGTACGCGCCGGTCGTACAGACGAACCCCGGCGGTACGGGGAAGCCTCTCCCCGCCAGCCTGACCAGGTTCACCGCCTTGCCGCCGCCGTGGCTCAGGCTGATGGTCTTCGCGGCGCCGCCCGCACCGAATTCGACGATGTAGGAATTCACCCGGCCATCATTCACCCTTCCAGCTTGCGGCGGTTAGGGACCTTTGGACGTTGTTCGGTGACAATGGTGTCGCCGACGCGCGAGGAGCAGACGTGACCAACCCCTACGGGACCGATCCCGGCCAGCAGCCACAAGGTCTGGGCAACCCCGGGACGCAGGGTCCGCAGTTCGTCGCGCCCGGTTGGCAGGTTCCGGGCCCGCCACGGTACGGCCAGTACGGGCCGCCGTCGTACCCCACACAGCCTCCGCCACCGCCGGTCTACGGGCAGGGCTACCAGCAGCCGTACGGGCAGGGCTATCAGCCACCTCGCGCGCCGCAGCCGCCCGCGCCGCGCAAGAGCTCGTCCGGGGTGATCGTGCTGGTGGTCGTGCTGGCCGTGGTGGCCGGCATCGCACTCGGCGGGTACGGGCTCTGGCAGGGCATGACACCGAGACCGGTGACGCAGGCCAGCCCCACGCGGCCCACGGCGCGTACGACCGGTGCAGCGACGTCGACGTCACGACCGACCGCGTCCAGCGGATCGAGGGCAGCTAACGCGGACTGTATGGCCGGCGACAAGATCACGACGAACGACTTCATCGCCATCGTCCCCGCGAGCTGGTCCTGTGACGGGGCTGGTGGTGACATCTCGCTCTCGTCGACCCGCGACGACGCCATCTGGGTCGAGCACGACAGCGGCACGGGAACCGCAGCCGAATGCACGTCTCAGATCGACGACCTGGGCACCGTGTCCGCGCTCACCCAAGAGACGTGGGGCGGGAAGACCGCCCTTGCGTACCAGGCGGTCGACAGCGGCGACATCTATGGCATTCGCTGCGTCGTGGTGGGTTCGCAGATGTGGTACCTCATGTACTTCCCGCTCGACTCCAAGGACGACGCCGCAATCCGGGCCGATGTCACCAAGGTGATGTCGACCTGGGTCTGGAAGTAGGCCCGAGGAGACTTCTCATCCGGGCACCCCGGAGTCGCGCGGCGACTACGCTGACGCGCATCGCCTGCGAGGGGAGTTACCGGTGACCCAGCCGCCTGGTTCTGGATCGGGACAGAACGGCCAGCCCGGGCCGAATCCGTACGGGCAGCAGCCTCCGTACACTCCGCCGCCAGGGGCCGGCCAGCAACCGCCCTTCAGGCCGCCAGGTTCTGGGCAGCAACCGCCGTACCAGCAACCTCCGCAGCCCGGCTACGGCCAGCAGCAGCCGCCGTTCTCCCCGCAGCAAGGCGGGTACCGGCCGCAGGGTGGATCTGGGCAGGAGCCGCCCGGCTACGTGCAGCAGCCGCAGGGCTATGGCCAGCAGCCGCCGCCCTACGGTCAGCAGCAGCCGCCCTACGGTCAGCAGCCGTACGGCGCGCCGCAAGGTCAGCCGCGCCCGAATCCGTACGGGCAGGCGAACGCGGCCTGGAGCCCGCCCGGTGGTGCGCCTCCGCAGCCGCCGAAGAAGAAGTCGCACGCGGGAATCATCGTCGCCGTGGTGGCGATCGTCCTCGTGCTCATCGTCGCCGGCGGTGCGGCGATGTGGATGAGCCAGGCCCAGTCCGCGACCAAGACCGCTGTGACGACCTCGACGGCACCCACGTCGAGCACCACGAAGGCGACGACCGCTACCAAGGCCACGACGGCCAGTACGACCGGCAAGACGACGGCGGGGCCGGTCGGAACGATGGACGTCACCTGCTCCGGCAGCACCATCGCCAGCAGCGTGTTCACCGCCAAGGTGCCGTCGGGTTGGTCGTGCACTTCCGAGTCGAGCGGCCTTTTGCTGAGCGACAAGAAGTTCGACACGCTGATGGTGATGGACCTGTCGTCCACCACTGACGCGGCAGCGGCGTGCAACTCGCTCGCAAGTGCAGGTACCGTGACCGCACTCCCCGATACCCAGTGGGGCGGCAAGACAGCGAAGACAGTGGACATGGTGAGCGGCGGGACGAAGGTCCATGTGCGCTGCGTCTCCGTGAACGACTCGGTCTACTACCTCATGGCGATCCCGATCAGCGGAACGTACGCGGAGGTTGTGGCAGGTGTAGACGCTCTGACGAGCGGGTGGACCTGGATGTGAGTAGGTCCGGGTTCTGCCCGTGAACACACGCGGAGGTGGAACCCGGTCCCACTAGGCTGTCCGCAATCGACTGCGAGGGGAGTGTCCGATGAGCCAGCCGCCCGGATCTGGATCGGGACCGTACGGGCCACAGGGCCCGAATCCATACGGACAGCAGCCTGGTCAGAACCCGCCGCCGAACCCGTACGGGACTTCGCCCACGCCTCCGCCGCAGCCGCCGGCGTACGGGCAGCAGCCCCCGCAGGTTCCGCAGCAGCCTCCGTACGGGCAGCCTCCGCAGGCTCCGCAGCCGAACCCGTATGGCTCTTCGCCCACGCCTCCGCAGCAGCCGCCGACGTACGCGCCGCCGCCGCCCCCGCCGTACCCCCCAGCACAGCAGCAGCCCACCCCGGGCTACGGGACCCCCGCCCCGGCGGCCGCCCCCGGGACACCGCGGTATGGGTCGTCGCCGACTCCTCCACCGCAGTCGACGCCGGCTTATGGGTCGTCGCCGACTCCTCCACCTCCGACGCCGACGTATGGGTCGTCGCCGACTCTTCCTCCGCCGCCCGCGTATGGGTCTTCGCCCACGCCTCCTCCGCCGTCGACGCCCGCGTATGGGCCCACGCCTGCGCCGCAGCCGCCCGCATACGGCTCTGGAACCCCTTCCCCGTACGGCTCTCCGACGCCTCCGCCGCCAACACCGAGGTACGCGGCGGCGCCGACATATGGGCCGGGGCAGCCGGCGCAAGGTTGGTCGGGAGACGCGCGAGCGCCGCAGGCGTACTCGTCCGTTCCCGGCGCGTTCCCGCCCGCGCCGCCGAAGAAGAAGTCGAGGGCAGGCCTGGTCATCGGTGTCGTTGTGGCCGTGCTCGTGCTGCTTGTCGGCGGCGGATACCTCGTCTCGCAGGCGCTCAAGAAGCCTGACGCCGCGCCACCGATCACCACGCCGACGGCGCCGATCAGCAAGGCCACGTCAGCGAGCGCCTCCGCCTCTGCATCGGCATCCGCGACCTCCACAACCAGCGGCTACCCGGGCTTCACCCAGAGCGGTTCCACGCTGTCCGGTGCGAACTTCACGACCACGCTCCCCGCCGGCTGGACGCTCAGCGTCAACAACGGTGGCAAGAACGAGGGCGAGATCATCGACCAGAACAACAACCTCGTCGACTACTTCAGCGACTTCCAGCGCCCGGCTGCCGAGAACTGTGCCTACCAGGCCGCGACCGTCGCGAGCGCGTCAGGTGTCGAGACCGCGCAGCCGCCAGTCGCGGTCAAGGGCGCCATGTGGGGCAGTGACCAGGCCACAGGCGTCGAGGTCACGCTCAAGCGCACTACTCAGACCCAGCAGGAGGTGGTCGGCTACTACTGCATCGATCACGCCGGAGTCAGCGAGCTGGTTCGCAGCATCTCTTGGGCGAGCAACCAGGCGTCGGTGCAGGCCGGCGCCAAGCAGCTGCTTGCCAGTTGGAAGTGGCAGTGAGCTGAGTCTGCAGCCAAGCCGCCCGCACAACCCTTGTGGTGGTCGCACAACCCTTGCGACCGGGTCCTGGCGCCATAAGGGTTGTGCGCGTCGGGGCTAGATTCGGCGGCGCGAGGCTCCGCGGTCAGCTGACAGTGCGAGCGAGGCGTAGATCTTGAGCGCCTGCGAGACCTCGCGCTCCCGGCTCTCGGGCTGCCACCCGAGCTCGTCGCGGCGGGCACGCCGGACGGCGAGCTCGTCGTCGGACACGCACAGCGTGATCGACCGCTCCGGGATCGAGATCGCGATCTGGTCGCCGTCCTCGATGAGCCCGATCGCACCGCCCGCAGCCGCTTCCGGAGAGATGTGCCCGATGCACAGGCCGCTCGAGCCGCCGGAGAAGCGTCCGTCGGTGATGAGCGCGCACTGGGGTCCGAGGCCGACGGCCTTGAGGTACGAGGTGGGGTACAGCATCTCCTGCATCCCCGGCCCACCCTTCGGGCCCTCGTAGCGGACCACGACCACGTCGCCGGGCTTGATCTTCCCTCCGAGGATCGCCTCTACCGCCGCCTCCTGGGACTCCGAGACACGGGCGGTACCGCGGAACGTCCACTGGTCCTCGGAGACGCCGGCCGTCTTCACGATGGCGCCGTCGGGTGCGAGGTTGCCATGGAGGATCGCCAGGCCTCCCTCTGCCGTGTACGGGGTGGTGGTCGCCCGGATGCACCCGTTCTCGGAGTCGGTGTCGAGGCTCGGCCAACGCTTGGTCGACGAGAACGCCTCGGTCGTACGGACTCCGCCAGGGGCGGCGTGGAACAGCTCGATCGCCTCGGGGGTGGCGGCGCCGCTGCGGATGTCCCAGTCACTGAGCCACGTCTCGAGGGAGTCGGCGTGCACGGCGTGGACGTTGCGGCTCAGCAGCCCCCCGCGGTTCAGCTCACCGAGGATCGCGGGGATGCCGCCGGCGCGGTGGACGTCCTCCATGTAGTACTTGTGCGAGTTCGGCGCGACCTTGCAGATGCAGGGGGTGTGGCGGGAGAGCTCGTCGATGTCGTACTGGTCGAAGTCGACCTCTGCCTCGTGAGCCGCCGCCAGCAGGTGCAGCACGGTGTTGGTCGAGCCGCCCATCGCGACGTCGAGGCGCATGGCGTTCTCGAAGGCGTCCTTGGTCGCGATGGAGCGCGGAAGGACCGAGGCATCGTCGTTGTCGTACCAGCGCTTGGCCAGCTCGACCGCTGTCTTGCCGGCGCGCAGGAACAGGTCCTTGCGGGCGGCGGCCGTCGCGAGCGTTGAGCCGTTGCCGGGAAGCCCGAGGCCGAGGGCCTCGACGAGGCAGTTCATCGAGTTGGCGGTGAACATGCCGGAGCACGAGCCGCAGGTCGGACAGGCGCTCTCCTCGACGATCTGCATCTGCGCGTCGGACACGTTCGGGTCGGCCGCCTGAACCATCGCGTCGACGAGGTCGAGGCCGACGTTGGTCTCGGTGCCGATCGTGGCGCGTCCCGCTTCCATCGGGCCGCCGGAGACGAAGACGGTGGGGATGTTGAGCCGCATGGCTGCGATCAGCATGCCGGGCGTGATCTTGTCGCAGTTGGAGATGCAGACCAGGGCATCGGCGCAGTGGGCATTGACCATGTACTCCACGGAGTCGGCGATCACCTCACGGCTCGGCAGCGAGTAGAGCATGCCGCCGTGTCCCATCGCGATGCCATCGTCGACGGCGATCGTGTTGAACTCGCGTCCGACACCGCCCGCCTCCGCGATGGCGCCGCAGACGAGCTGGCCCATGTCCTTGAGGTGCACATGGCCC
>JADGPB010000093.1 GCA_017882655.1 Propionibacteriales bacterium | reverse complement strand
ACCCGGATTGCCAGAGTTCCCGATGTTCCCCGGATTGCCAAGGTGCAGGTCCACGACCTGATCGTCGTAAAGCTCGCCCACGTACCGGCCATCTAGCCGGTGCACGTGGGTACCACGAAGTTGGCCGATTGCTGAACGCCGACACACCGCACTCGGAGGCAAACCCCCGATCAGCCGACTGTCACCAACCTGATGGCCGAGTACACCTAGCCGCCCTAACCACTCAACCGACGGAGCGCCGCGCCTCGTCGAGATAGGAGTATGCGGTGACGCGCGAAATGCCCAGGCGCATACCGATGGTCTCAACCGACTTGCGCATCTGGGTTGCGCCGCGCGCGTCGAGCTTCTGCAGCACGCCAATCTTGTCGTCCCGCGACATCTCCCGGGTTGGCTTGCCCACCTCGCGGATCGCATCGTCGATCATCGTGTCCATCATGGAGACGAGGTCGCGCCCGATGTACTCGTCGGGCTGCACGAGGGACGCCGACTCCTGTGGCAACAGCGCGTCGAGGATCGAGCGCGCCTGCCGCACTGCGCTGAGGTCGATGTTGATGCACAGGGCGGCGATCACGTCGCCCTCGCGGTTGCGGAAGTAGATGCTGGAGCAGCGCAACTCGCGGCCATCACCAGTGAAGCCGCGGTAGCCGAAGGCGTCGTGGTCCTCCTGGCGGTTGTGTACCACAATGAGACCGAGGCTGGTGGATGGGCCGCCGACCTCGCGGCCAGTCACGTGCCCGTTCTCGATCGCGGCGATCGTGTGGCCGAGATCGACGTCAGAGCCCTCCAGATCGTGGAGCACCACCTCACACGACGGACCTCCGGCCGCCGCGATGGCCCGCATCACTGGCCGAAAGGTCTCGAGCACCTCGGCTGCGCTCTCGAATGTGTCGTGCGTCCGCATGGCTCTCCCCACCTCTGACGGTTGCAAGCGAAGCATACCGGCCCCACACCCAACTGAACAGAACGTCTCGGCCCTAGACATTCTGTTCAGTTGGGGCTAGCTTTGCTACTGGCCTCGCTCTTACGCCCAGCGCGTTTGAGCAGGGAAACGTAAGCCAGGCGACCGGAAGAAGCCGCCGACGACGCGCGGCCACGCACCGACCCTCAGCCCACGGAAGCGGTGGCGGCACCATCCAAGGGCATCGAGCAAGGAGGCTCACATGACCAGACCGAGTTCACCCGCCGGATTATCCGCCAAGCAGAAGCGGATGATCGCCGGTGGCTCCATTGGCACTCTGATGGAGTACTACGACTACTACCTGTACGGCCTGGCATCGGCCGCGATCTTCCCAGCAGTGTTCTTCTCGAGCCACAGCGCGATCGTCGCCCAGCTCGCGTCGTTCGCGACCTTCGCCGTGGGTTTCCTGCTCCGTCCCATCGGCGGCATCGTCTGGGGCATTGTGGGCGATCGCGCCGGCCGCAAGACCGTTCTCATGATCACCGTCGTGGGCATGGGCCTCGCCACGACCGGAATCGGTCTCATCCCATCCAACCGGACGATCGGGGTAGCGGCACCGCTGCTCCTGCTGATGTGCCGCATGTTCCAGGGGTTCTTCGTGGGCGGTGAGATGGGCGGCGCCGCAACGATGGTCGTCGAGAACGCCCCAACAGGGAAACACGGTCTGTTCGGCGCATTCCTCATCAGCGGCGCAGGCATCGCGAACGTGGCCTCGGGCGGCTTCATGGCATCGCTGGGCCTCACCCCGTCGTCCTGGTTCCTTCAGTGGGGCTGGCGCATCCCGTTCGTCTTCTCGCTCGTGCTCGCACTCATCGCGATCCTTCTCCGGCGCAAGCTCGAAGAATCCGAGGATTTCATCGAGGTGCAGGCCCTGCAGATAGAGGTGGCCGGCAAGAAGGCGAACCCGCTCGTTGAAGCGTTCCGCCATCCGAAGAATGCGATCATGGGCATCCTTATCGGACTGCCACAGTCGATCGCGGGCTACGTCGTTCTCACGTACGGCCTGGGATTCATGGTGACCACTAAGCACCTGCCGGCGTGGATGGGCTTCGCGGGAACCGTGATTGTGGGCCTTCTGCAGATCGTCATCGCACCCGCGTGGGGCGCGATCTCCGACCGGATCGGCCGCCGCACCGTCTACATCATCGGGTGTGTCGGCTTCGCCGCCATGGTGTACCCGGCCTTCATGCTGTTCAGCACCGGCAATATGTGGCTCATTTGGCTTGGGCAGATTCTCGGATTCGTGCTGTTCGGTGTGGCAATGCAGGCCACGCTGTCGACGATGCTGGTGGAGATGTTCGACCCGGAGGCCCGCACCACCGGCGTCAACATCGGCTACCAGTTCTCCAACACACTCGGCGGCGGGTTCGCACCGTTGATCTGCGCCGCCCTGGTCGCATGGGCAGGCGGTACCTTCTGGCCCGTGGTGGTGTACGCCGCCGTGATCTCGGTGGTCGGCGTGATCGCCACGCTCGCGGCATCCGTGCGCCCAGATGTGGAGGGAGCGGGCCGGCTGCACGTGCTCGCCGCGATCCGGGGCATCGAGGTCGACACGATCGAGGACCCCGCGAACCTATGAAGGACTCAACTTCCGGCCCGCGCCTCATCGCCTTGGGCGAGGCCATGGTGATGATCGTGCCCGTTCGTGCCGAGTCGCTGGCGACCGCGAATGACCTGCGGCTGGACGTGGGTGGGGCGGAGTCAAACGTGGCGACCCACGCCGCCGCACTCGGCGTCAGTTCCGCTTGGGTAGGCGCGGTCGGTGATGACTTCCTCGGCGAGCGCGTGTGTCGTGTCATCGAGGGCCGCGGTGTGCACGTGGGGTGGGTGAGCGTCGATTCGGGTGCCCAGACGGGCGTGTACTTCAAGGACCCGGGCCGCGGCGTCCTGTACTACCGCCGCGGCTCAGCCGCTTCGCGTATGAGCCCGGCGACGGTGGCCGGCGTGCCGCTCGAGCATGTCCAGGTCGTACACGTGTCCGGCGTCACCCCGGCCTTGTCGCCGACGTGCGCAGCCCTGATCGATGCAGTCATCGAGCGGGTGGCCGCAACCGACACCTTGCTGAGCTTCGACGTCAACCACCGCGCACCCCTCTGGGAGCCGGGCACTGCAGCGCCCACGCTGCTCACCCTGGCGCGTCGAGCGGATGTCGTGTTCGTAGGCCTGGATGAGGCGCACACCCTCTGGGGGTGCGAGACCGCCCACGATGTGCGGTGCCTGTTGCCCGAACCGCCGCGGCTCGTTGTCAAAGACGGCGACGTCGGCGCTACCGAGTTCGACCGGTCCGCCGGCACGGAAGTCACGACGTTCGTGCCGGCGATCCCCACCGAGGTGGTGGAACCTGTCGGTGCAGGCGACGCGTTCGCGGCCGGCTTCCTTGCGGCCCTCATGAACGGCGCGGACGCCGCCGGTCGGCTGGGCGCTGGGCACGCCCGCTCGCATCTCGTGCTGCTCTCGACGAGCGACTTCGTCATCGAAACCCAACAGAAGCATCAGGCACCGCAGCAAAGGCGGGAATAACAATGACAGGCAATTCATCCTTCGACGAGATCTTTGGCGACGTTCCACTCATGGCCATCCTGCGTGGCATGGGGGTGGAACGCAGCCTTGCCGTCGCAACGACGGCGTGGGACCTCGGCATCGAGACAGTGGAGGTGCCCGTGCAGACCCCGACAGACGTCGAGGCGCTGCGGGTGGTGGCCGAGGCTGCCGCGGCCCGCGGGCTGCGGGTCGGGGCCGGCACGGTGGTGAGTCCTGAGCACGTCCGTCAGGCGAAGAACGCCGGGGCCGCGTTCACAGTCAGCCCCGGCTTCGACGCCGAGATCGTGCGCGCCTCATCTGAGGCCGGTATGCCGGCGCTTCCGGGCGTCGGCACGGCGACCGAGCTGCAACTCGCCCTCAAGGAGGGACTCACCTGGGTGAAGGCGTTCCCGGCGTCATTACTCGGAACAGGCTGGTTCGTTGCGATGCGCGGACCGTTCCCGCAGGCAATGTTCGTCGCGACTGGGGGGATGGACGCCTCGACTGCGCCCACATTCCTGAAGGCTGGCGTACGGGTGGTGGCCGTCGGCTCCGCCCTCGAAGATCCGGCCCAGCTACCCGCCCTCGCGCAGGTACTGGCATGAAGATGGGTGGGAAGTTGCGAGAGATCGAGAACGAACGGCTGACCGGACGCGACAAGGGCATACCGGCTCGGGCCGTCGGAATGACGCAGGCGGAGTTCCTCGCTACGTCGCCGCGAATCGAGGAGTTCTGGACACCGCTGATCGTCCTCGAGGACGCCGCGATTCAGCACAACATATCGACTATGGCGTCGTGGCACCACGCGCGCGGGCTCGAACTCATGCCTCACGGCAAGACGACTATGGCACCGGCGCTGTGGCAGCGGCAGCTCGACGCCGGAAGCCTCGGGATCACGCTGGCCACGATGGGCCAGGTGCGCACGGCACGTACCTTCGGGCTGGGGTCAATCATGCTCGCTAACGCCGCCGTCGACGAGCGGTCGTTGAGGTATCTGACCGCGGAGCTCGCAGACCCCGACCTGCGCTTCGTGTCCTGGGTGGACTCGGTCGAGACTGTCGAGGCGATGGAGAACGCGCTGACCTTGATCGGCACCCCACGGCCGATTGACGTCCTTGTCGAACTCGGCGCGCCGGGAGGCCGTACCGGGGCCCGCACGATCGCCGAGGCCACGCGGGTCGCAGAGCGCGTCGCCGCGACACCCCTACTGCGCCTCGCGGGCGTGGCGGGCTACGAGGGCAGCCTGGCACATGAGCGCACCGACACGGCGCTGAGCGTCGTGCGCGACTATCTGAAGCGTCAGGTCGAACTGCACGACAACATCCGCCACCTGTACGGGCCAGGTGATGTCTACGTGACCGCCGGCGGCAGCGCATACTTCGACGTTGTCGCCGATATCTACGCGGGAGCCGGGGCAAGCGCCGACCGCTCCGAAAGTGGCCGGACGCACTTCACGCTGCGATCGGGCGCATACATCGTGCACGACGACGGTTTCTACCGGCAGATCTCGCCATTCGACGAGGCCCGGGTGAGCGATGAGACGCCCCGCTTCGTGCCCGCGATGCGGGGCATCGCGCGCGTTGTGTCCCATCCCGAACCCGGACTCGCCCTGCTCGACGCCGGCAAGCGCGACTTCCCCTACGACGAGGGGCTGCCCATCGCGCGGCAGGCTGCCGACGACATCGGCTCGGCCTGGCGTCGGCTGGAGGACGCCACGGTTTCGAACATGAACGACCAGCACAGCTACCTGCGTCTGGATACCGACAGACTCTCGGCTCCGGTGGGGTCAGTGGTTGCGCTAGGCCTGTCGCATCCCTGCACCGCATTCGACAAGTGGCGGGTGCTCCCCATCGTGGACTCATGGGAGTCCGGACTCGTCGTCGACCTGGTGCGCACGTACTTCTAAGGAGGCTTCATGAGTGTTTCGAATCCGACTGACTCGCATTGGGTGCGCCCGCGTGGCCGCATCGTGCTTCGAGGCGGGCACGTCGTTGACGCGCGCGAGGAGGCGCCGAGGCGCGCCGACGTGGCCGTCGAGGACGGAGTGGTCGCCGAGATCGGCGACGTCGCACCTCGCACCGGCGATGAAGTGCTGGACAGCACCGGCCGTCTGGTGATGCCGGGATTGGTCGACGCCCACTCGCACACCGACGGCCTACTGGGCGACGAGTCCGTGCAGCGCTCATTGCTGCGCCAGGGCGTGACGTCAGTGATCACAGGACAGGACGGCGTCTCGTACGCGCCGGGCGATGGAGCGTACGGCAGCGAGTGCTTCGCGGCGATCAACGGCCCACATCCGACCTACCCAGGCGGCGGGGTCGCCGCATACCTCGCGACTGTCGACGGCGCTTCGCGACTGAACGCCGCCTATCTCGTTCCGGCCGGAACGGTGCGATCGGTGGTGTGCGGACGATCTCGCGAGGCGGCCGACGCGTCACAGCTCGCTAGCATGGTCGGTCTCGTCGCGGACGGCCTGCGCGAGGGGGCGGTCGGCCTGTCGACCGGGCTCGACTACGTCCCGGGCATCTTCCAGACAACACAGGAAATCGCCGCGCTGTCCGTCCCCGTCGCCCGTGCGGGCGGCGTGTACGTCAGCCACATGCGCGGCGGATATGAGGCAAACTCCGCAGCGGGCATCGACGAGATCGTGAGCATCGCGCGCTTCGCCTCCGAACATGTGGCCGGTAACGGACTCCGCGTGCACGTCTCGCACTTCCACGCCGATGCTGACATCGTGCTCAAGCAGCTCGACACCCTCGACGCCGCTGGCGTCGACGCAACATTCGACGCCTACCCCTACATCCGCGGCTGCAGCCTGCTCGGGATGCCCCTGTTGCCGCCCGAACTCGCGGTACAGCCGGTCGACGAGGTAGTCCAAGCGCTCAGCGATCCAGCCGAGCGCGCGCGGCTGCGCCGGGACTGGTTCCCTCGCGTTGAGCGCAACCCCAGCCTCGGACCCGACTGGCCACACATGATCACATTCGCCCACCTCGCCGCGCCCCAGCTCGGGTGGGCGCATGGCCTGACCATCGCGCAGGCCGCAGCGCGCGCAGGCACTGATCCGATCGACTTCGCACTCGACGCGATGCGGGACTGCCGTTTGCGCACCAACGTCATCATGGCGGTGCAGACCCCGCGCCCAGTCAGCGAGCTGGCGCGGATCTTCGAGCATCCCCATCACATGGGGGGATCCGACGGCATCTTCATCGGCGCGCACCCACACCCACGCGCCCGCGGCACATTTGCTCAATATCTACGCACCTACGTCCGCGAGACTGGCACGTGGTCATGGGCCGATGCCGCGCACCACCTCTCGTTCCGGCCTGCTACGCGGTTCGGCCTAGGCCGGCGCGGAGTCATCGAACCCGGCGCGGTGGCCGACATCATCGTCGTGGACCCAGACTCGGTCGCCGATGCGGCGACCTACGACGAGCCGCTGCACGACGCTGTTGGCATCGACGATGTGCTCGTGGCCGGAATCCCCGTGCTCGCCGGTGGCGAACTCACCGCCATGCCGCAGGGCAGACTGCCCGGCCGCGGGCTGCGGCGCTCTTAACCTGACCCGACCATCAACCCCCAGAAGGGAACCACAAAATGACAAAGTCCGCCATCCGTACCGCCCGTGCCCCTCAGCCGGCCGGCCCATACAGCCAAGGCATCATCGCGAACGGCTTCCTGTACACAGCCGGGCTCGGCCCGCAGGATCCGGACACCGGCGAGGTCAGCGACTCAGTCGCCGACCAAACCCGCCAGGCACTGCGCAACGTCAGCGCCGTCCTGGCCGAGCATGGCCTCGCGCTCGACGACTGCGTGAAGACAACCGTCCACCTTGCAGATCTGGCCGACTTCACCGAGTTTAACGGGGCCTATGAGGAGTTCTTCACCGAGCCGTACCCAGTGCGCACCACGGTGGGCTCGCAGCTGGCGAACATCCTCGTCGAGATCGACGTGGTTGCCGCGCTGCCCGCCGATTAGGAGAGGCGCCCAGGACCTATTCGGCCGTCACGGACCTCGCCAAGTTCCAGCCGGTGTGCAGCAGACCAAACGAACTAGACCGCTAAACGAGCTAGCCGGTCTTAAACAGCTGATATGGAGTGGTCTTCTGTCAAGAGGGCAGAGTTGAAGGACCGTCAGGCGGGTTGCCTGGCGGCCCTTCCCTCTTGTTAGCATCGGAAAGAGGACCCCGCTATCGTAGACCAGCCGAAACAGCTAAAGCAGCTAGCCAGCTAGATCAGATCAAACAGCTAAAGTCGCCCCTGCGAGAGGCCGAGTAAACCGGATCCACGGAGCCGAGACAGTGAACCGGTTCATCACAATCGACGGTGTAGTTGGGGTCTGAATCCTCCGGTCTCGAGTGATCTGGCGATGTAGTTGGTCAGGTTGCGGAAGCCGAGGGCGGTGCCGCGGAGGTGCTCGAGGCGGCCGTTGATCGCCTCGGTGGGTCCGTTGGAGGTTCCGGGCAGCTCGAAGTAGGCCAGGATGTCGCCGGCTCGTCTGGTCAGCGTCCGC
>JADGPB010000092.1 GCA_017882655.1 Propionibacteriales bacterium | reverse complement strand
TCGAAGTCGAGCGCCCCACGCGCCTGGAGCAGGGGCGTCGGGTCGCTCGGCTGGGGCACCGCATCCTCCTGCTCGAGGACCCCGGACAGCTTCTCGAGCGCCGAGATCGCTGACTGGAACGAGTTGTAGAACTGCGAGATGTCCTGCATCGGCTCGAAGAACTGCCGCAGGTACAGGAGGAACGCCGCGAGCACCCCGACGGTCATCGACCCGTCCAGGGTGAACATGCCGCCGACGAGTAGCACGACGCCGATCGCCATGTTGCCGATGATCTTGATGCCGGGCTGGAAGACCGCGAACAGCCGGAACGTCCGTACGTTGATCGCTCGGAAACGGTCGGCCAGGTCGGTGAACAGCTCCTGGTTGCGCGGCCCGCGACGGTACGCCTGGACGGCCTTGATCCCAGTCATCGTCTCGACGAACTGCACGATGACCATCGCTGACGCCTCGCGCACATCGCGGTAGTTGGTCGACGACTCGCGCCGGAACCACCTCAGCAGCAGAAGGACGAAGACCATCGAACCGAGGCACAACAGGCCCAGCCGCCAGTCCAGCACCAGCAGCATGATCGACACGCCCACGATGGACAGCACCGCGTTGACGAGCCCGTCGAAACCTCCGGACAAGAGCTCGGCGATCGCATCCATGTCCGAGGTGAGCCGGGAGACGGCGCGACCCGACGTGTACGAGTCGTGGAAGGCCACGTCGAGCCGCAGGAACTTGCGGAACACGCGGCGTCGCAGCTCGAGCAGAACGTCCTGACCGATGCGACCGGACAGGCGCAGGAAGTAGATCCGCGTGACCGTCTGCACCGCAACCGCGACCACCATCGCCGCCACGACCTCGATCAACGTGGTCGCCGGCCCGCCTGCCAAGAGCGGCGGGACACCGAAGTCGATACCCCGCTGGACGAGCCAAGGCGCCGAGAGTCGCGCCACATTCTCGAGCAGCACGGCGACGACGAGCAGGCCGATGGCCCAGCGGTACGGGCGGAGCAGGTCGGCGAGCAGCGCCTGGCTACGCGCTGCGAGCTTGATGCCGGCGTTCTCGCTCAGCGCATCGCGCTGCTCCGCGGCCACGCCACGCCACTCGAGGTCGCGTTCGGTCTCGTCGCTGTGGTCGACCGATGTCTGGTCCGCTGTCACCTCACCACCTCCCGTTCCAGCTCGTCGAGCTCGGACTCGGCGTCGAACGACGCGCTGAGGAGGTCGCGGTACTCGGGCACCGTCGCCAGCAGGTCGCTGTGCCTGCCCACATGGGTGATGCTGCCGTTCTGCAGCAGGGCGACACGATCGGCGAGCATGACCGTCGACGCCCTGTGCGCGACGACGAGACCGGTCACGCCCACGAGGACGCGCTTCAGCGCTTCCTCCACCAGCGCTTCGGTGTGGATGTCGAGCGCGGACAGCGTGTCGTCGAGGACCAGCACCCGAGGCTTGACCAGGATCGCCCGGGCCAGCGCCAGCCGCTGCCGCTGGCCACCGGACAAGCTCATTCCCTGCTCGCCGATTCGAGTGTCCAGGCCCCAGGGCAGGTCGTGGACGAAGCCGGCCTGGGCAGTGTCGATCGCCGACTCGATCTCGTCCTCGGTGGCTTCTGGACGGCCCAGCGTGAGGTTCTCCCTCACCGACATCGAGAACAGCGTCGGGTCCTCGAAGGCGGTGGCGACGATGCCGCGGAGGTTCGCCACCTCGAGGTCTCGGATGTCCACACCGTCGATCGTGATGCGACCGCCGGTGACATCGGCCAGTCGAGCGACAAGCGACGTCAGTACCGTCTTGCCCGATCCCGTACCACCCACGACACCGATCGTCTCGCCCGCCCGTACGTGCAGGTCGACTCCGCGTAGAACGTCCTCGCTCGCGTCGGGGAAGCGGTACGAGACGTCCTCGAACACGACCTCGCCCTGAGGCGCCTCCAGCCGCAGCGGGCCGTCGGCGATCGTCTCGGACGCATCGAAGATCTCGCTCACCCGATCGGCCGCCGTCATCGCGTCCTGGGTCATCGACAGCAGGAAGCCGAGCGCGGCCACGGGCCAGATCAGCGACAGCATCATCGTGATGAAGGCGACGAGCGTGCCGAGCGTCAGGTGGTGCTGCGCCGCGGCGAACGCGCCGAGCGTCAACACGGCCACGAGCGCCAAACCTGGGATGACTTCGAGGAACGTCCAGAACTTGCTGGTGTTGGCGACCCGCTTCAGGCTGGTCCCGTACAGGATCGTCGCCCGCTGGTCGAACTGTCCGTACACGTGCTGCGAGCGGCCGAACGCCTTGATCACCCTCACCGACTGCATCGACTCCTCGACGGTGCTGGCCACATCGCCGGTCTCGTCCTGGATCGCGCGCGACAGGCGCGTGTAGATGCGCTCGTTGAACAGGCACACCAGCACGACCGGCACAGCCGCCACCGCGACGACGAGCCCCATCGGCCAGTACAGGTGGAGCAGCAGCGAGGTGACCACCACGATCTGCAGCAGGCTCATGATGATCATGAGCAGGCCGAAGCCGATGAACCGCCGCATCGTCGACAGGTCGTTCATGATGCGGCTCAGCAGCTGGCCGGACTCCCAGCGGGAGTGGAAACCCCACGGCAGGCGCTGCAGCTTCGCGTACAGGTCGAGCCTCACGCCTGTCTCCGACCCCAGCGTGGCGATCGCCATCACCCAGCGGCGCACGAATGCCAGGCCACCCTCGACGAGACCGAGCGCGAGCGCGAGCGCTCCCAGGGAGTACACGCCCTGCCGGTTGCCCGACGCGATCGGCCCGTCGATGAGCTGCCGGGTCACCAGGGGAATGACGATCGAGATGACCGTGCCGCCGAGCGCGGCGAGGAACATGACGACGAACCGGCCGAGGTACGGCTTGATGTACGGAGCGAACCGCAGCAGTGACGAGAGCGGCGTCGATCGTGCGAATCGGGGCAGCAGCGAGGGCTTGCGGTTGAGGTTGTCGCCGTAGAGAACCCTCACGCGTTCGCTTGCGCTCATGGGTGCGGCACGCATGACTCAGTCCTTCGCGGTGTTGGGGGATAGTGCCCTCGCCAGGCGCCTCTCGGCAGCCTAGACCCGGCCGCCAACAGGTTTCTTGGTGTTGTCGTTCGATGCCTCCTTGATCCGGTTGCCACCATAGAAGGGGGCACTGACAGAGTTCGAAAAGGTGTAGCGGACCCGGTATGACGGTCTCTACCCTCGTACGGGGCCGCACTCTGCGGAGGCGGCTGCGTCGAGGGTCACCGAGAACGTGAAGGGCGATAATCCCGCACGCCACGTTCTCGATATGTGGCCGTACGGCCGGGGTGCTGGCGCTGAGATCGATCAGCCGTCAGACTCTGCCCAGGACCGCCCAGTTCCGCAGCCAGCGGAAAGGAGTAACCGCGATGGCGCAGGTCGTGCTGCTCAACGCGTCGTACGAGCCACTCGGTGGCGTCGCCTTCCGCCATGCCATCGGCATGCTGGTCCGCGGTGTCGCCATCGTCGAGGAGCAGGATGGTCTGTTGACCTTCGGCCCGTACCCCCGACCACGGGTGATCCGGCTCGTACGGTTCGTGGCCACGACCTGGCTGTACAAGCCGGCGGGCTTCTCGAAGCCAGGTGTTCTCGCCCGCGACCGCCGCACGTGTGCGTTCTGCGGCGGCTACGCGACCACCGTCGACCACCTGCGGCCCAAGTCACAGGGCGGTGCGAACTCGTGGCTCAACTGCGTCGCGGCGTGCAAGACCTGCAACGGACGCAAGGCGAACCGCACCCCGCACGGCGCGGGCATGAAGCGGCTCCACTGCACCCCGTACGTCCCCCGCGTCATCGACCTCCTCAACGCCGCCTGAGACGTACCTCGTAGTGTGGCGGGCATGGAACAGGTACGTCTCGGGCAGTCAGGTCTTCGCGTCTCCCGGCTCGCGCTGGGGTGCATGAGCTACGGCGATGCCAGCAGGGGAGGACACCCGTGGGTGCTCACCGAGGAGGAGTCGCAGGACTTCTTCAAGCAGGCGGTCGAGCTGGGAATCACGTTCTGGGACACGGCCAACGTGTACTCGGGCGGCAGCTCGGAGGAGTTCACGGGCCGCGCGATGAGGCGGTACTCGCGCCGTGAGGACATCGTCCTGGCCACCAAGGTTCACGGCCACATGCACGACGGCCCCGGCGGCTCGGGCCTGTCGCGCAAGGCGATCCTCGAGAACATCGACGCGTCGCTGACGCGTCTGGGCACCGACTACGTCGACCTCTACCAGATCCACCGCTTCGACCCGAGCGTTCCGATCGAGGAGACGATGGAAGCGCTGCACGACGTCGTACGGTCGGGCAAGGCCCGCTACGTCGGCGCGTCGTCGATGTGGGCGTGGCAGTTCTCGAAGATGCAGTACACGGCACGCCTCAACGGCTGGACCGAGTTCATCTCGATGCAGGACCAGTACAACCTCATCCAGCGCGAGGAGGAGCGCGAGATGTACGGGCTGTGCGCCGATCAGGGTGTGGGCGTCCTCACCTGGAGTCCGCTGGGCCGCGGCCGGCTGACCCGTACCTGGGGGACCGAGACCACCCGCAACTCCTCCGACCAGATGATGCGGCACTATGTCGAGGCCGACGCGGCCGTCGTCGGTGCGGTGGAGAAGGTGGCGCGGGAGCGCGGTGTGCCGATGGCGCGGATCGCGCTGGCGTGGGTACTGACGAACCCGGTCGTGACAGCCCCGATCGTCGGAGCGACCAAGCCTCACCACCTCATCGACGCCGTCGCCGCGCTGGACATCCAGCTCACCGACGACGAGCTCACGGCGCTCGAATCCCCGTACGTGTCGCGCCCGCCGGCGTACTTCGGGTGATCGCGAGGTCGTCGCGGCGTCAGCGCTGCATGCGTACGCGGGGTTTGAGCTGGTACGTGCTCTCGTGGCCCACCATGAGCGTCGTGTCCAGGATGATCGTCACCGGCTCGTCCGGGCCCTCGCCGTTCAGCCGCTGCAGCAGTAGCTCGGCGGCCTCGAGGGCGAGCTTGTCGATGGGTTGCGTGACGAGTGTCGGGCGCGGTCTGATGAGCCGGGCGAGCTCCAGGTTGTCGAAGCCGACGAGGGCGGGTCGCAGGTCCGAGCCGAGCTCGTTCTGGGCGATCGATGCGCCCAGAGTCAATCCGTAGTTCGCGCAGACGACAGCCGTGGGCGGGGCGCTGAGGTGGATCAGGCGCCGCAACCCGGCGTACCCTCCCTCGATGCTCACCTCCTCCGGTGTGAGGAGCTCGACGCGAGGGAGGAGCCCGGTGCGAGCCCGTACGGCGTCACGGAAGCCGGCGCGGCGCTCACGCATCGTGTAGGTGGTGTCGGGGCCTGCCAGCAGGCCGATCGTGGTGTGGCCGGAGTCGGTGAGCAGCTGGACCGCCGACGCGATCGCGGCGCGGTTGTCGATGACGACAGAGTCGGTGCCGGGCATCAGGCGATCGATGGCCACGACGGGTACGTCCCGATGACGGGCGGGTTTCAGGAACGAGGTGTCGTCACCGACCGGTACGACGACGATCCCGTCCACCATCTTCCCGATGAGGAAGCGCACGACCTCGGCCTGTGAATGGGCGTCCTGGCGCGCGTCGCAGATGATCGTCCCGTACCCCGCCTCCCGCAGCCGCTCCTCGACGCGGGAGACGATCGTCGTGTTGAACGTGGAGTTGAGCTGGTCGAGGACCACCCCGATGGTCATGGAGCGGCGGCTGCGCAGGCCGCGGGCGACGTTGTTGACCTGGTAGTCGAGTCCGGCCGCAGCCTCCTCGATCAGCTCGCGGTTGGGGCCAAGAACGTTGCCGCCGTTGTAGTACTTGGAGATCGTGGCTAGTGACAGCCCCGTGAGCCGCCGGATGTCCTTGTACGTGGCGACCACGCCATCCCCCTTTGGCGAAACGTTTCGAAGGCCACTTTTCCAGGGGCCCTATCGAGGTGTCAACAGAAGTCCGCGCTCATCAGTCCAGGCAGACGGCCGGGAGTGCGAACCATCGCAGGGCGTCCGCCTCAGGGGTGATCTGGCCCCGGGGCAGCTCCGCCGGCGACGCGTCCGCGAGGATCTGCCGGGCCTCGGCGAGGTAGTCCTCCAGTACCGACAAGGGCGCGGTCGTGGTGTGGTGGGGGTAGGTCATCGTGCCGTCCTCCTCGTACCGCACGTCGCCCAGCCGCAGCACCGGCTCGGTCCGCCCGTGGCGGTGATGCCACAGGCCGCTCAGCGGGTCGAAGCGGTAGTCGGGGAGGAGCTTCCAGCCGTCGCGGGCGATCAGCCGTACGGCCTCGATGATGTAGTCGCCCACGAGCGGGTCGATGAAGTAGTTGAAGTTGACCCGCACCCATCCGGGGCGCATCCCTTCGTAACCTGCGGCGATCAGACGCTCGAATGCATGCGAGGTCTCCTGGTCGATCTTGAGCAGGCGGTGACCGTACGGTCCCGCGCACGAGCAGCCGCCCCTGGTCTGGATCCCGAACAGGTCGTTGAGCAGCGCCGCGACGAAGTTGTGGTGCAGGTGGTCGCCGCTCGGGGTGCTGATCACGAACGACACGATGGACAGTCGTGGCGCGGTGAGGTTGCCCATGATCAGCAGGCCGGGCTCCTCCCGCCAAGCGCCCAGTACACGCTCGAGCAGGACGTCCTCATGGGCCTTGATCACGTCGACGCCGACGGCATCCTTCAGCTGGAAGACGAGCCCCGCCCTGATCGACTCGATGATCGCGGGCGTTCCGCCCTCCTCGCGATGGCTCGGCTCGGTCAGGTAGCGGTGCTCAGTCTGGTTGACGTACAGGACTGTTCCGCCCCCCGGGACGTCCGGCACCCGGTTGGCGACGAGTTCGCGTCGCACGATGAGCAGACCCGGTGTGCCCGGCCCGCCGATGAACTTGTGGGGGCTCACGAAGATGGCATCGAGGTACGAGTCCGGCTGGCCGGCGACCGCCTGCATGCTGATCGGTACGTACGGGGCGCATGCGGCGAAGTCCCAGAAGCTCAGGGCGCCATGGGCATGGAGGAGCGAGGCGATGGCACCTACGTCGGAGAGGATGCCGGTGACGTTCGACGCCGCCGAGAACGACCCGATCTTGAGCGGCCTGTCGGCGTACCGCTCGAGCTCGACAGCGAGCTGTTCTCGGTCGATCTGCCCGTCCGCGTCCTCGGGGATGGTGACGACGTCGGCGATCGACTCCCGCCAGGGCAGCTCGTTGGAGTGATGCTCGTACGGCCCGATGAACACGACCGGCCGCTGGGCCTCGGGGATCTGAGCCGAGAAGTGGTACCGGTCGTCGAGCGTCGAGGGGATCCGGAGCCCCAGGATCCCGATGATCTTGGCGATCGCGCCCGTCGAGCCGGAGCCGGTGAAGATCACGACGGTGCTGTCGTCGCCGCCCACCGATTCCTTGATGACCCGCCGGGCATCCTCGCGCAGCCGTGTCGTCTGGAGGCCGGTGCCGGACGCCTCGGTGTGGGTGTTGGCGTAGCGGGGGAGCACCTCGAGTCGAAGGAAGTCCTCCAGGAAGCTCAGTCCTCGCCCGGAGGCTGTGTAGTCGGCGTATGTCACCCGCCGTGGTCCGTACGGTCCCGGCAGCACCTGGTCGTCGCCGACCACCGAGTCCCGGATCCGCTGGAGGATCGCTTCTGAGCGCGACGTGTTCACTTCGTCACTCTAGGGATCCCGACGGCTGGCAGTGCGAGGACCCCCTGATCGCCGGGGCTTCGTGCCGACTCTTCCGGAGTCACCCCTTGACGAACTTGGGCTTGATGCCCTCGCGCCAGATGGTCGCCGGAATGCTGACGGTCTTGTTGGTGGTGGCGACGGCGACCGCCTTGCCGATGAAGTCCGAGCTGGTGAGCTGGTCGAGGATGGCGGCGGCGAGGTCGCGGCGTGCCGTCTGGCTTCCGCTGATGTGATCCTCGGCAACGAGGGGCTGGTTCCAGATCCTCATTTTCGTACCGCATCGGCGCTCCTCGCGTGCTAGACGCCGGTTCGTGGCCGATGAGGTATCAAAACGAGGATCTGTGCCCGGTCCCGGGCCGAT
>JADGPB010000091.1 GCA_017882655.1 Propionibacteriales bacterium | reverse complement strand
GCAGCCGCCACAGCCGCCGGTGGGGCAGCCGAGGGAGAGCTCGGTGCTCGTGATCCGGCCGGCACGTACCAGGTGATCGACCGCGGCGCGTACGACACCGTCGGACAAGCCTGTACGCCGGGCGATTGCGGCGAGGGTCGGGGTGCCGGCCGTGATCTCGCCGAGGACCAGGTGCAGAGGGCCGCTCACCAGAACAACCGTCCGATCTGGAACACCGCAACGGCGAGGAGCCAGGCCGTGGCGAGCTGGATGCCGACACCGAAGACGGTCCAGCGGAGGCCGACCTCGCGGCGTTGCGCGGCGAGGGTGGCGACGCACGGCGTGTAGGCGAGCAAGAACACCATGAAGGCGAGGACCGCCGGGAGCGGATGCCCGCCGGACGACTGCTCGAACGCGGCCCGGATCTGGTCCCCGAGGAGGCCCGCCTGGCCGGGCTGTGGCTGCTCCGTCGCGTACGTCTGGGCCCAGGAGCTGATGACGGCTTCCTTGGCGACGAATCCGACGAGGAGCGCCGAGGCGGTCTGCCACTGGCCGAAGCCGGCGGGGGCGAAGGCGGGGGCGATGGTGCGTGCGGCGACCCCGTACACGGAATCCTCCACCGGCACGTGGCCGAACGACTGACCGCCGGTGGCCGGGAGCGACTGGAGCAGCCAGACGGCGCAGACCGTGGCGACGATGATGCCGGACGCCGTCTTGAGGAACCCCCGGAGGCGCTGCCACACGACCGCGCCGGTCAGCCGGAGCGTGGGTAGGTGGTAGGCGGGCAGGTCGATGATGAGCGGCTCGGCGCCCATCGTGCGCCAGAGGGTGCGGCGCAGGAGGAGCCCGACGAGCACGACCAGAGCCACGGACGTCACGTACATCCCGAAGACGGCCGTGCCGGCGTACTTGCCGAAGAAGACCGTGCCGAGCATCACGAAGACGGTGAGGCGCGCGGAGCAGGACGTGAAGGGTACGAGCAGGACGGTCAGCAGGCGCTGCCGCGCGTCCGGGAGGATGCGCGTCGCGGAGATCGCCGGCACGTTGCAGCCGAAGCCGACGACCAGTGGCAGGAAGGCTCGTCCGGGCAGGCCCATCGTGCGCATGAGGCGGTCGGTGACGACGGCGGCGCGGGCGAGGTAGCCGGAGTCTTCCAGCAGGGCGAGGAGCAGGAACATCAGCGCCATCAAGGGGACGAACGTCAGGAGCATGCCGACGCCGGCGACGAGGCCGTTGACGACTAGCCCCTCGACCCAGGTGCCGTGGAGATGTAGGAGGGTGAGCAAGCTGGTTGCCGCGCCGCTCACGGGTCCGGAGAAGAAGCGGTCGAGGGAGTCCTGAAGGGGAGCCGCCACCGTCGTTGTCAGCTGGAAGACCGCCCACATGACAGCGAGGAAGAGGACGGGTCCGGTGACCGGTGCCGTCACCCAGCGATCGACCTTGTCGGAGAGGGTGAGGCGGTCGTGGCCGGACGCGACGGTCGCCGTGTCGGCTGCATCCGACAGCCACGTGAAGCGGTCGTCGTCGAGCACCAGGTCATCGTCGGTGATCGGCGTCGGCCGCGGGGCCGGCACAGGGTCAGCGAGGGCTGTACGGACGACGGTCGCGAGGGCGACGAAGCCTGTACGACGTCGGGGGTCGGCCGCGACGACCGGGCAGCCGAGCTCCCGCGACAGCCGCGCGGTGTCGAGGGTCACATCGCGCTGTGCGGCGATGTCCGACATGGTGACGGCTACGACGACCCGGGTGGCGAGCTCACGGACCTGGGCGACCAGGTAGAGACCGTGCGCGAGGCGGGATGCGTCGACGGTGATCACGCAGAGGTCGGGGCGCTCGTCGACGGGCCCGTCCTGCAGCAGGCCGCGCGTGAGCTGCTCGTCGGGGGAGTGCGCGTCGAGACTGTGCGCGCCGGGCAGGTCCAGAAGGGTGATCGCCAGCGGATGGTCATCCGAGACGCAGGTGCAGCTCTCGCAGTCGCAGGTCGGAGCGGTGAGGGTCGTGCGCCAGACGCCGCGTGAGACCTCGACCGTCGTGCCGGGCCAGTTGCCCATGGTCACACGTGAGCCGGTGAGGGCGTTGAAGAGCGTGGACTTGCCGGTATTGGGGGCGCCGACAAGAGCCACGACGGGCGCATCGATTCCTGCGGTGTGCTGCGGACTGGTGTGGCAGCAGGCCTTGGCCGAGGACGCAACGGTGGTGGTGGATGTGAGCGACGGCCGCAGGCGAGTGGACTCGCTCATCAGGCGGCCTCTGCGCGCAGGAGTCGTACGAGGTCCCTGCTGAGTGCGATCCGGGACCCACCCACGAGCACGATCCGGCCGCCCCCGATGGTTCGCGTGAGGAGCCGGAAGGATGCACCCTCGCGAAGGCCGAGGGTGGCTAGCCGCTGCCGACTCGTCGAAGCGCCGACGCCGAGGAGCGTCAGTGGCGTGTCGAGCGGTGCGCTCGCAAGATCCATGCCCGGAGTCATATTGGTAAGGCTAGCCTTGCTCGTTTCCTACGACTCGAGTGGGGCGGGGTTGTGTCTTCGCGAAGAGGGGATAAAGCGAGAAACAGACAAAGAGAGAAACAGACTCGGAGGCTGGGGATGCTTGTCCAGAGGTGGCGCTTTTCGGTTGGGGCGCCCAAGCCGTTCGGGAGCGAGACCGTTAACGGACACCCTCGGTGTGGGTGGTTGAGTGCTGGTCGGGTGGTCTTGGGCGGAGCCAGTGCCCGGTAGGGTTCGAGGCTGTTGGTGGAGTGGAGTGACGAGAGGCGACCGCATGAACGAGGCACCCGACGGAGCGATCGGCGGCACCGTTTCACGTGAAACACTGCCGCCGCCCATGGGCACCCGGATCCTGGTTGTGGTCAACCAGAAGGGCGGCGTGGGGAAGACCACCACCGCCGTGAACCTGGCCGCGTCATTGGCCAACGGTGGGTTGAGCGTCCTCCTCGTCGACATGGACCCTCAGGGCAACGCATCAACCGCACTCGGTGTCGACCATCGCCAAGGCGTGCGGGGCACCTATGAGGTGCTCATCGAACAGGACGAGATGGCGTGGCACGTGGTGCCCAGCCCCGAGGCGCCCCGGCTTTCGGTGCTACCGGCGACCATCGACCTGGCCGCCGCAGAGATCGAGCTCGTGAGCATCGCCGGACGCGAGCACCGCCTCCTCGACGCACTGACCACCTACCTCAGCGCCAACGCGCACGACTACGTGATCCTCGACTGCCCGCCGTCGCTGGGCCTGCTCACCCTCAATGCGCTCGTCGCGGCGAAAGAGATCCTCATCCCGATCCAGTGCGAGTACTACGCACTCGAAGGCGTCTCACAGCTCGTCCGCACGATCAACCTCGTCAAGGGCAACCTCAACGATCGCCTCCGGGTGTCCACGGTGATCCTCACCATGTTCGACGCCCGCACGAAGCTGTCAGCCCAGGTCGCCGACGAGGTCCGTCGCCACTTCCCGACCGAGACGCTCACGGCGGCCATCCCGCGATCGGTTCGGGTCTCGGAGGCGCCCAGCTACGGACAGACCGTCATGTCCTACTCGCCAGGCTCCCCCGGGGCCGATGCCTACGCCGCCGCCGCCCATGAGATCGCCCATCGTGAAGGAGCCCAGTGATGGTTACCCGCACCAAGCCTGCAGGACTCGGTCGAGGACTCGGCGAGCTGTTCCAGAACACCGATACGGATCACTCCGCGAACCCCAATGCCGCTCCTGTCGCCATGCCGGACGGGGCGAGCTTCGCCGAGATCCCGGTTGCGTCCATCACGCCCAACCCGCGACAGCCGCGCACCGCCTTCGATGAGGATCAGCTCAGCGAGCTCGCGGCGTCCATCAAGGACGTCGGGCTCCTCCAGCCGATCGTCGTACGACCCCTCGGCGACAGCACGTACGAGCTCGTCATGGGCGAGCGCCGCTTCCGCGCGACGAAGGAGGCGGGCCTCGACACGATCCCGGCCATCATCCGTCCCACCGAAGAGGCCGACCTTCTGCGCGACGCGTTGCTGGAGAACTTGCACCGCGCGAACCTGAACCCGCTGGAAGAGGCGGCTGCGTATCAGCAGCTGCTCGACGACTTCGGCTGCAGCCAGGAGGAGCTGTCGCGGCGGATCCATCGCTCGCGGCCGCAGATCAGCAACACGATCCGACTTCTTCGCCTGCCGTCCGCCGTCCAGCGCCGTGTCGCGGCGGGCGTTCTCTCGGCCGGTCACGCGAGGGCGTTGCTGGCACTCGAGACCCCCGAAGCGATGGAGAAGCTGGCGACCCGCATCGTGGCCGAGGGCATGTCCGTCCGTGCCACGGAGGAAGCCGTCACCCTCACCGGACCGAATCGCCCTGCCAGGTCTCCTCGCGCGCCTGAGGCGGAGAACCCTCGCGCCGCGGAAGTGGCGTCAGATCTCAGCGAGCACTTCGACACTCGCGTCACGGTCGCCATGAGTCGCCAGCGCGGCAAGATCACCATCGAGTTCGCCGGCCAGGACGATCTCGACCGCGTCCTTGCGATCATCGAAGGTCACACGGTCGCCAAGTAGGAGCTCCCCGAACGCTCAAGCGTATCGGGAATAACGACATACCTCCAAAGCGGCATATCGATAAAGCGATGTCACGCTTTCTCGCTATATCGTCAACGCAAGGCGACGGCGTCCGAGCTGGCGATCCGCCGGTACACGTCCTTGCGGGCGATGTACTCGGCCACGAACGACAGGAACGGGACCGTGCCGGCGAGGGCGATCCCGATGACGTTGCGGATGCTCCACTTCACGCGTCGTCCGAGGTCGATCGCGCTCAGGATCAGCAGCATGTAGAGCCAGCCGTGCGGGACGCCGAACCAGGTGACCCAGCGGTCGTCGTGCCCTATGTACTTCAGGGGCACCGCCACGAGCATGAGCAGGATGAGGAGTACGCCAACGGTGTAGGCCATCACGCGGTACCGGATCAAAGCGGCCCGGACCTTCGGGATCTCGTCCGCGGGGATGATCGGCGGCATCGGATCCGCGAGCCCGTCAGCCTTAGCATCCTCGCCCACGGTCTTGTCGGTGCTGTCGCTCACGCTCGATCCCTCTCCCTAGGTCCCGCCAAAGCCTAGCCGCCGTCGGTCAGTCGGCGAGCTGAAGGCCGCGGCGGCGGTAGTTGCGCGCGAGGAGGACACTCATGACCAGCGCGAATATGGCGAAGGCCCACCACTGCAGTGCGTACCCGGCGTTCCGGAACTGCCCGTCGAGTGTCGGCAGCACCACGGCCGCAACACTGAGCCCCTGCGACTGCGCCTCGGACGCGTCGAGCGTCACGTAGCCCGAAACGACCGGCTGAGGCCAGACCTGCGCGAGTGCCTGGAGCCGCACGGACCCGTACGTGCCACTGGGAACCGGCCAGTCCGCTGCCGCTTCCGTCGGCAGGAACACCCCCGTCTGGGTCAGGTCACCGCTCGGCGGAACTTCGCGTCCCGACCCGACTCCCCGTGCGATCGCCACGACGCGGCCGTCAGCAAGCTGGAACCCCGTCAGGACCCGTCCCGTACCGTCCTTGCTCACCACGAGCACCTGCTGCGTAGCGATGTAGTGACCCGTCACAGACACAGTGCGACCCCACAGGCCGTTCACGCCGTCACCGGTCACGGACGCGTCGAGCGCCGCGATCGGCTCGCCGGTGATCGCCGCAGCCGCCGACTTGCCCTGGTTGGCGAACACCTGCGCCTGCCACAGCCCTAGCCAGCCCATGATCAGTGCGGCCACGACGCCGACCGCGACGATGAGCCGTGGCACCCAAGGGGACCGTACGGGCGTTTCGCCCATCCGCTACGCCTCGGCTCCCCGCTGCCGCGCGAGCAAGATCAGCTCGGCCAGTACGTGGCCGAGGTCCATCCCGGCCGCCTCCATCGACAGCGGCATCGTCGATGTCTCGGTCTGCCCCGGCGCGACGTTGGCCTCGAGGAACATCGGCGTACCGTCGGCGTCCACGATCATGTCCGTACGGGAGAGGTCGCGGAGCCCCAATATCTGGTGCGCCCCGATCGCAAGCTGCGCGCAGCGTTCGGCGACCTCATCGTCGAGCTCTGCCGGCGCCAGGAAGCGCGTCGCACCCGCCGTGTACCGCGCGGCGTAGTCGTACACACCGGAGTCCGGCCGGATCTCCACCGCCGGAAGAGCCACCGGCCCGCTGCCGGTGTCGATGACTGGCACCGCCACCTCGATGCCCGTGATGAACCGCTCGACGACGGCCACGCCGCCGTACGCGTACGCCTGCACCATCGCCGCTGGCAGGTCCTCGATCCGCTCGACCTTCGCGCAGCCCAAGGCCGACCCGCTCCGCGCAGGCTTGACCATCATCGGGAACCCGAGGTGGCGGGCGAGCGCCTTGACCAGCGTCGGCGCACCAAGCTCACGGAACATGTCGTCGGGCAGCGCGACCTGCGTCGGTGTGGCCCAGCCGCCCCCGGCCACCCGCGGCGTCGCGATCGCCTTGTCGAACGCCACCCGGGCGGACGTCGACGTGCTTCCGACGTACGGCACGTCGATCAGCTCCAGTGCCTGCCGTATCGCGCCGTCCTCGCCCGCGCCGCCGTGCAGCAGCGGGACGACGACGGGCTTGCCCAGCTCCTCGAGCTTCTCCAGCAGCGAGCTGGACACGTCGAGCTCGAGCACCTCGAGCCCCACGTCACGCAGCGACTGCGCAGCGCGGCGTCCGGATCGCAGCGAGACCTCACGCTCGTGCGACAGCCCTCCGGCGAGGACGACGACCAGTTCACCTGTCATGGCAGTTGGCTCCTAGGAGACATCGGGCCCAGGGCCCGCGGCGAAATCGTGGGGATGCGGCGTCGAGTCGATACCGAACATCGAGTGGATCTCGAGCTCGGCGTCGAGGACCTCGCCCAGCCGGCGCGTCCCCTCGATGATGCGCTCGGGAGTGGGGAAGCAGTACGACAGCCGCATGTTCCGGCTGCCGAGTCCATCGGCGTAGAAGGCCGTGCCCGGCACGTACGCGACCCTGTTCGTCACCGCGCGCGGCAGCAACGCCTGCGAGTCGAGGCCCTCGGGCAGCGTCACCCAGACGAAGAAGCCGCCCTTTGGCCGCGTCCAGGTCGTACCTTCCGGCATGTGCGCCTCGAGGCCATCGAGCATCGCGTCGCGTCGCGCCCGGTACATGTCCTTGAAGACCGTGATCTGCGCCTTCCAGTCCCAGGTGGACAGGTACGTCGAGATCGCGAACTGGCTGAACACCGGCGGGCACAACGTCGCAGACTCCTGCGCGATCACGAGCTTCTCGCGGACGGCGTGCGGCGCGAGCGCCCAGCCGACGCGGAATCCCGGGGCGAACGTCTTCGAGAACGACCCGAGGTAGACGATGTTGTCGGCATCGAACGACCGGATCGCCGGGATGGGGTCGGCGTCGAGGCTCAGCAGGCCGTACGGGTTGTCCTCGACGACCAGCACGCCCTCCTCGCGGCAGATGCGGCCGATCTCGTGCCGGCGCTCGAGCGAGGTGAGCACGCCCGAAGGGTTGTTGAAGTTGGGGATCGTGTAGAGGAACTTCACGCGTTGGCCCTGCGACCGAAGCGTACGGATCGCGCCCAGCAGCACCTCCGGCTGGATCCCGTCGGAATCCATGGAGATGTGCACGACCCTCGCCTGGTACGACGCGAACGTGCCCAGCGCCCCCACGTACGAGGGCGCCTCGGCGAGGATGACATCGCCCGGGTCGATGAATGTGCGTGTGACAAGGTCAAGCGCTTGCTGCGAGCCCGTGGTGACCGTCACGTCGTCGGGGTGGCCGGTGATGCCTTCGAGGCTCATCACCTCGCAGATCTGCTCGCGGATCATCTCCTCGCCCTGCCCCGACCCGTACTGCATCGCCTGAGTGCCCCGCGTGGCGATCAGCTCGCCGATCTTGGAGCCGATGATGTCGAGCGGAAGGTCGGAGATGTTGGGCATGCCACCGGCCAGGGAGACGACCTCGGGGCGGTTGGCGACGGAGAACAGAGCTCGTACAGCGGACACCTTGAGGCCATGGGTGCGCTCTGCGTACGCCTCGACATAACGGTCGAGGCGAGT
>JADGPB010000090.1 GCA_017882655.1 Propionibacteriales bacterium | reverse complement strand
GTCGTCGTCGGCATCGTCGGCCGGGCACACGGCCTCCGCGGCGACGTGGCGGTCGAGCTGCGCACCGATGAACCCGAGGTGCGGTTCGCGCCGGGTTCGGTTCTCGGCATTGAGGGCTCCTCGTCGCGGCTGACTGTCGTCACCCTGCGCGACGCCGCCGCAGGGCGCCTGGTCGTACGGTTCGACGAGGCGTCCGACCGTACCGCCGCCGAAGCACTCCGCGGACGTGTCCTCACGGTGTCCGTCGACGCGCAGCAGCGGCCGGCTGGTGACGATCCCGAGGAGTACTACGACAGGCAGCTGCGTGGGCTCCGCGTGCTCGACGCGGACGGCCACGAGGTCGGGGTGGTCGCAGAGGTCATCCACCTTCCCTCGCAGGACATGCTCGCGGTGACGACCGACGGGGGAGAGCGGCTCGTCCCGTTCGTCTCCGAACTCGTCCCGCACGTGGACCTCGCCGCCGGCACTGCTCAGCTGGCAGAGGCGGCCAGCGGCCTTCTCGTTGACGTGGACGACGCATGACCGAGCCTCAGACTCCCTTGATGCGTCTCGAGGTCATCACGATCTTCCCCGACTACCTCGCACCCCTGTCGCTGTCGTTGGTGGGCAAGGCGATCTCGTCGGGGCTGGTCGGTCTGGGCGTCCACGACCTGCGCGACTGGACCCACGACCGGCACCGGACCGTCGACGACACCCCGTACGGGGGTGGCGCGGGGATGGTCATGAAGCCCGAGCCGTGGGGCGAGGCGCTCGACGCGGTGCTCGGCGACGACGTCGAGGGCACCACCCTCGTCGTACCCACACCGTCGGGTGTCCCGTACACGCAGGCGCTCGCCGCCGAGCTCGCCACCCGTGAGCGACTCGTCTTCGCCTGCGGCCGGTACGAGGGCATCGACGCCCGCGTCATGACGCATTACCGCGACCGCGTGGATCTGGCGGAGATATCGCTGGGGGACTACGTCCTCAACGGTGGAGAGGTCGCGGCGCTCGCGATCATCGAGTCGGTCGTACGGCTCCTGCCCGGTGTGGTCGGGAACCCCGAGTCGCTGGTCGAAGAGTCGCACTCGCCACAGCTCGACGGACTGCTGGAGTACCCGGTCTTCACGAAGCCACTGGAATGGCGGGGACTCGCCGTGCCGGACGTGCTCGCCTCGGGTCACCACGCCCGCATCTCCGCGTGGCGCAGGGAGCAGGCGGAGCAGCTCACCAGCGACAGGAACCCTCACGTCTCGTGAGCCGGCTCCGTCTGAACCAGGCTCCTGGCCCGTTACACCATCGGTCAGTTCGGGATCACTCTGGGGCGGTGGCCTCGCGAGGGGCGCTTCCAGGTTAAAGTGACCCCCGTGGCGACTCAAACACTCACCGTTCACCAGAAGGCAGTGCGCTCATCCGTCGCGATGAAGGTACTGATGGCCGTGACCGGCATCTTCCTGATCCTCTTCCTGCTCATGCATGCGTGGGGCAACCTCAAGGCCTTCTTCGGGCCCGAGGCGTACGACCACTACGCAGAGTGGCTGAAGAGCGACATCCTGTACCCGCTCATTCCCAAGGGCTGGTTCATCTGGATCTTCCGCGTCTTCATGGTGGCGTGCATCGTCCTGCACATGCTGTCGGCGTACCTGCTGACGGTGCGCTCATGGGGCGCCCGCGGTCGATACCAGCGCAAGGACCGCAGGTCGCAGACCTTCGCGGCCCGCACGATGCGCTGGGGCGGCATCATCCTGCTCATGCTCCTGCTGTTCCACCTGGGCCAGTTCACGGTCAAGTTGTTCCTGACGGGCTTCACCGCTACGTCAACGCCGTACCAGGCCGTTGTGCTCACCTTCAGCCAGTGGTACATGGTCATCCTCTACGCGCTGTTCGTCGGCACGGTGTGCTTCCACCTCCGTCATGGCATCTGGAGCGCGCTGACCACCCTCGGAGCCAACACCAGCCCAGCGGCGCGCCGTGGTCTCAACTACACCGCCATCTTCGTGGCCGCGCTCCTGTTCGCCGGCTTCATGGCCATGCCCGTTGCAGTCCTGTTCGGAGGGATCAAGTGACCACCACCGCCCCAGCCAAGAAGGCCGCCGTCAAGACGGGCGATCCCGCCTTGGCGTTCTACCGCCTCGGCGCCGATATCTCCGACAGCAAGGCGCCAGACGTCGACATCGAGAAGATGTGGAAGACGCGGCAGTTCCAGGCCAAGCTCGTCAACCCGTCCAACCGCCGCAAGCTCACCGTCATCATCGTCGGTACGGGTCTTGCCGGTGGCGCGGCCGCCGCGACCTTGGGCGAGGCGGGCTACAACGTCCTCAACTTCTGCTACCAGGACAGCCCCCGCCGCGCCCACTCCATTGCAGCCCAGGGTGGCATCAACGCCGCGAAGAACTACCGCAACGACAACGACTCGACGCAGCGGTTGTTCTACGACACCGTCAAGGGCGGCGACTACCGCGCCCGTGAGACGAACGTCTATCGGCTCGCCGAAGTCAGCGCCAACATCATCGACCAGTGCGTCGCGCAGGGTGTGCCCTTCGCACGCGAGTACGGCGGCCTGCTCGACACCCGCTCCTTCGGCGGCGTCCAGGTGCAGCGCACCTTCTACGCTCGCGGCCAGACGGGCCAGCAGCTGCTCATCGGCGCGTACCAGGCGCTCGAGCGTCAGATCGCGGCGGGGACGGTGACGATGTACACCCGTCACGAGATGGTCGAGCTGATCGTCGCCGACGGCAAGGCGCGCGGCATCGTGACCCGCAACATGGTCACCGGCGCGGTCGAGTCCTGGTTCGCCGACGCGGTCGTCCTCGCCACCGGCGGCTACAGCAACCTCTTCTACCTGTCCACCAACGCTATGGGCTGCAACGTCACTGCGGGATGGCGCGCCCACCGCAAGGGCGCGTACTTCGGGAACCCCTGCTACACGCAGATCCACCCGACGTGCATCCCGGTCCACGGCGAGACGCAGTCCAAGCTCACGCTGATGAGCGAGTCGCTGCGTAACGACGGACGCATCTGGGTGCCCAAGAAGGTCGAGGACTGCACCAAGGATCCCCGGCAGGTCCCCGAGGCTGACCGCGACTACTATTTGGAGCGGATCTACCCGGCGTTCGGCAACCTGGTGCCTCGCGACATCGCGTCCCGCCAGGCGAAGAACATGTGCGACCAGGGTCGCGGCGTCGGCTCGGCCATCGCCGAGAAGGACTTCGACGGCAACCCTCGCGAGGTGCGCCGCGGGGTCTACCTCGACTTCTCGGACGCGATCGGCCGGCTGGGCAAGAAGACCATCGAGGCGCGCTACGGGAACCTCTTCGACATGTACCTGCAGATCACGGGCGAGAACCCGTACGAGATGCCGATGCGGATCTACCCGGCCGTCCACTACGCGATGGGCGGGCTGTGGGTCGACTACGACCTCCAGAGCTCGATCACTGGGCTGTACGTGTGCGGCGAGGCCAACTTCTCCGACCACGGGGCCAACCGGCTCGGCGCGTCGGCGCTGATGCAGGGCCTGGCCGACGGCTACTTCGTGCTGCCGAACACCATCAACGACTACCTGTCGGCGGGTCCGTTCCCGAAGGTCGACGCCACCCACCCGGCAGCCGTCGAGGCTCTCGATGCGGTGAAGGGCCGGATCGAGAAGCTGCTCAGCATCCACGGCAACCGCTCGGTCGACTCGTTCCACAAGGAGCTCGGCGCGATCATGTGGGAGTTCTGCGGCATGGAGCGCACCGCTGAGGGCCTCCAGATCGCCATCGGCCGCATCCGGGCGCTCCGCGAGGAGTTCTGGACCAACGTGCACGTGACCGGCGTCAACGAGGACTTCAACCAGGCCCTCGAGCGTGCCGGCCGGGTCGCCGACTTCCTCGAGTTCGGTGAGCTCATGTGCATCGACGCCTTGCACCGCCGCGAGTCCTGCGGCGGCCACTTCCGTGCCGAGAGCCAGACGGAGGAGGGAGAGGCGCTGCGTCACGATGACGAGTTCGCCTACGTCGCCGCCTGGGAGTACGGGGGCGAGGACAAGCCCGTACTGCACAAGGAACCTCTCGTGTACAAGTTCATCGAGTTGAAGCAGCGGAGCTACAAGTGAAGATCACACTCAACATCTGGCGGCAGGCGAACGCGAAGGCCGAGGGCCACCTCGAGCGTTACCAGCTGGACGGCGTCTCCGAGGACATGAGCTTCCTCGAAACGCTGGACATGCTGAACGAGCAGCTCACGACCGAGGACAAAGAGCCGGTCGCGTTCGACCAGGACTGTCGCGAAGGCATCTGCGGCATGTGCGGCGTCGTCATCAACGGCGCTCCGCACGGTCGGTACAGCTCGTCCGTACCGACCACCACGTGCCAGCTGCACATGCGGAGCTTCGCCGACGGCGCGGAGATCACCGTGGAGCCGTGGCGCGCCGGTGGCTTCCCGCTCATCAAGGACCTCGTGGTCGACCGTTCGGCGTTCGACCGGATCATCCAGGCCGGCGGCTTCATCAGCGTGAACACGGGCTCGGCTCCCGAGGCTCACTCCGTGCCGGCGCCGAAGCTCGAGTCGGACAGGGCCTTCGACAACGCCGCGTGCATCGGTTGCGGCGCCTGCGTCGCGGCCTGCCCGAACGGCTCGGCGATGCTGTTCACCGCTGCCAAGATCACGCATCTCGCGATGCTCCCGCAGGGCCAGCCCGAGCGGTACTCGCGGGTCAAGAGCATGATCGCCCAGCACGATGCCGAGGGCTTCGGCGGTTGCACGAACATCGGTGAGTGCGCCTCCGTCTGCCCCAAGGAGATCCCGCTCGAGTCCATCGCCCAGCTGAACCGCGACCTCATGAAGTCGCTGTTCCGCCGCGAAGGCAAGTAGCACCAAAACGCCCGTCCGCCACGGGCTCCTCGATTCGTCCGAACTGAGGAGCCTGTGGCAGACTTGGGCGCTGTTGTCCCGGGTTCCGCGGCCACCTGCCACAGGGGGATCGTCCGCGTCCGGGAATGTCCACTTCGGTGGCCTGTGGCACCAGGCGAGGAAACCATTTCCATGAGCGACGTCATCAAGTCCTTTGATGCCCAGTCACTGCGCGACGACATCCCCGACTTCCGTCCGGGTGACACCGTCCGTGTCCACGTGAAGGTCGTCGAAGGCAACCGCTCTCGCGTCCAGGTCTTCACCGGCCCCGTGATCTCCCGCACCGGCGGAGGTCTCCAGGAGGCCTTCACCGTCCGCAAGGTGAGCTTCGGCGTGGGTGTCGAGCGCACCTTCCCGCTGCACTCGCCGATCATCGACAAGATCGAGATCGAGCGTCGCGGCGACGTGCGCCGGGCGAAGCTGTACTACCTCCGCAACCTTCGCGGCAAGAAGGCGAAGATCAAGGAGAAGCGGGAGTACTGACGGTTCGGGGAGTTGCCGAAGTGGGAACTGCTCTGAAGCGCGGCGCCGAGGACTCCTCGGCGACCGAGAGTCAAGCGCCGAGCCTGGGCCGTCGCATCGCCGGTGGGGTCCGAGAGATCGTCATCATCGTGGTCGTGGCGCTCATCGTGTCCACCCTGCTCAAGACGTTCGTGGCCCAGATGTTCATCATTCCATCGGAGTCGATGGAGAAGACCCTCGAGATCAACGACCGTGTTGTGGCCATGAAAGTGGTCCACTACCAGCGCGGCGACGTGATCGTCTTCGAGGACGATCTCGGCTGGCTCCCAGCAGCAGCCGCGCCCAGCGAGGCCCAGAAGGTGCTCGAGTTCGTCGGTCTGCTCCCTGCCGGAGGCAACCAGTACCTCGTCAAGCGGCTCATCGGGCTTCCTGGGGACCACGTGACGTGCTGCTCAGCGTCGGGACGGGTCAAGGTCAACGGGGTCGAGCTGGACGAGACCTCGTACCTCTACACGAACGTCGACGGCACTACGGTGGCCCCGTCGGAGGCTGCCTTCGATGTGGTCGTACCGGCGGGCCGGGTCTTCGTGCTCGGTGACCACCGGAACAGGAGCGCCGACAGCCGGTACCACCTGTGCGACACGTCGGAAGGTACGAAGGGGCTGGGGGCTTTCCCGACGCTCGCGTCCATCCAAGGACCTGTACGGGCGAACGCGTACCCCTTCGATCGATCCCGCACCTTCTCCGTCCCTGCGACGTTCGCGAGCGTCCCGGCTGCGACTGGAGCTCCTCCGGCCCGGCCGCAGATCAACGCGGCGAACTGCTGAGACCATGGCTGTGGTCGTACGGCCCGGTGGCGGCCTGTACACCTATGAGCGGGCGCTGGCGCGTGCTGGGCTGACGCCTGTCGCCGGTGCGGACGAAGCTGGCCGCGGAGCCTGTGCGGGCCCCCTGGTGGCCGCAGCCACGATCCTGTCCGACCGCAAGTCCCGCCAGATCACGGGCCTGCGCGACTCCAAGCTGCTCACCGAGCGTGCGCGTGAGGAGCTGTACGACGAGATCCTCGACAAGGCGGTCGCCGTCGCCTGGGTCGAGGTGTCGTCGGCCGAGTGCGACGCGCTGGGGATGCACGTCGCCGACATCACCGCGTTGCGCCGAGCGGTCCTACGCCTCAGCACGCCACCGGCTTTCGTCATCACCGACGGGTTCCCCGTCGACGGGCTAGGCGTGGGCGGTGTGGGGATGTGGAAGGGCGACCAGGTCGCAGCCTGCGTGGCCGCCGCGTCGATCATCGCGAAGGTGACGAGGGACCGGATCATGAGGGCGTACGAGTCGGAGTATCCGGGCTACGAGTTCGCGGTGCACAAGGGCTACTGCACGTCCCTGCACCAGACGAACCTCGACAGGCTCGGGCCGTGCGACATCCACAGGATGCGGTTCGAGAACGTGAGACGAGCGACTAGGCTGGACCAACCATGAGCGCCGAAGACCTGGAGCAGTACGAGAGCGATCTGGAGCTGGCTCTCTACCGCGAGTACAAGGATGTCGTCGGCATCTTCACGTACGCCGTGGAGACGGAACGCCGCTTCTACTTGTGCAACGCGGTTGACCTCAAGGTGCGCACCGAAGGCGGCGACGTCTACTACGAGGTCTCCATGGGCGACGCGTGGGTCTGGGACATGTACCGGCCGGCTCGCTTCGTGAAGTCCGCCAAGGTCCTGACGTTCCGTGATGTGTCGATCGAGGAGATCGCCCACTCCGAGCTCCAGGTGCCCGACACCAAGTGACGCTCGCCGCTGTGGATGGTTCTCCAGCGGCTGTTGTGCACAGGACGAGGATTCGCTGACGGAATCTCGTGTGCCCTGCCCACTGTCATGGGTGGAGGTGGCTCATGGATCAGCGACGTACGACCGGGGCGCAGGGCGAGCAGATCGCTGTGGCGCATCTCGAAGGGCTCGGCTGGACGGTCGTCGACCGGAACTGGCGGTCGGGTCGGTTGGGCGAGCTCGACGTGGTGGCCCTTCAGCCCGGTCCCGGACGGCTCGGCACCATCGTGTTCTGCGAGGTGAAGACGAGGCGGGGCCTGGGGTACGGGGACCCGCTCGAGGCGATCACGTACAAGAAGCTGGGCCGTCTCCAAGCCCTCGCAGGGCGGTGGCTGGACGCCCATGAGCTGCGCTGCGATCGGGTACGGATCGACGCGATCGGGGTCCTGCTGACGACGGGAGCCGCTCCGGTGATCAGCCATCTTCAGGGCGTGACCTCGTGATCGTGGGCAAGGCCCGCTCTGTGGCGCTCGTCGGTCTCGAGGGGACCGTGATCGAGATCGAGGCGGCCATCGGGGGCGGGCTGCCGAGGACCGTGCTCGTGGGGCTCCCGGACACGTCCCTGAACGAGGCCCGTGAACGCTGCAAGGCGGCCGTCGCGAGCACCGGCCTCGAGTGGCCGAAGCAGCTCGTCACGGTCAACCTCACTCCTGCGACGCTGCCGAAGACCGGGTCACACTACGACCTGGGCATCACGGCCGCCGTGCTGGCTGCGGGTAACCAGGTCCACATCGAGCTCCTTGAGGACACTGTGCTGCTGGGGGAGCTGGGGCTGGACGGTCGCGTACGGCGCTGTCGCGGGGTGCTGCCGGCCTTGCTGGCTGCGGTGAAGTCCGGATACACCCGCGCGGTCGTGGCGGCGGATCAGGTGTCGGAGGCGCGACTCGTCGAAGGCCTGACGATCTGGGGCGTGAGCACTCTGGCTGAGCTGGTGGAGGTGCTGAAAGGGAAC